>NZ_JAAGPP010000144.1:0-23015 GCF_017104975.1 Burkholderia sp. Ac-20344 | reverse complement strand
AGAAGCCTTCGTAATCGTTCTCGGCCTCGGCGGCGAGCGCACGATAGGCCGGCATGCCGGAAATGGTCGCCGCCTGTTCGAGCGCCGCGGGCGGCGCAAACTGACGGGTTTCGTGAAGAACCGATTCAATCGCAGACATCGACTACCCCTTGGTGAACATGAATCCTCTGCATGGCGGCGCGATCGTGCGCGCCGCGCGTCTTGACCGGCGCATGCGCGCCGCTGTCTCCTACCCACCACCCGCGCACGGCCCGAAGGCCGCTGCGCGATGCTGCGCCGCACCACGTCGCACGATGGCGACCGGGCGACCCGACCGTTTCCACAATAAGCGCTCCAACTTACCCGTCACTTACGTGGCACGGCCGTTTCGCCCGCCGGGCGGCGGCGCCTGTAGCTTTACGCTGTAACGAGCGCGACCCTACAATCCTAACTGAACTCGCCTTCCGGATTCCAGCTTGAATCGCTACGCTTTCTTTCTCGTCCTGTCGATGCTGTTCGTCGGCAGCAATGTCGGTATCGGCAAATCGATCGTCGTCTTCGTTCCCGTCGCCATCCTCGCCACGCTGCGCTTCGTGATTGCGATCGCCGTGCTGTGGCCGCTGTTCAGCCCGGTGAAGATGCGCGCGGTCAAACGCGGCGAATGGCTGAACCTGTTCCTGCAGGCGTTCTTCGGCACCTTCATGTTCACGCTGCTGATGCTGAACGGCGTGCAGCGCACGAGCGCGGTCGCGGCCGGCGTGATCACCAGCACGATCCCCGCAATCGTCGCGCTGTTCGCGTGGCTGATCCTGCGTGAAAAACCGAACGGCCGTGCGCTCGTGTCGATCGCGCTCGCGATCGCCGGCGTCGTGACGATCAACCTCGCCAACGGCAGCGCGGCCGGGCACGGCGCGTCGTCGTCGCTGACCGGCAACCTGCTGATCCTCGGCGCGGTATGCTGCGAATCGATCTACGTGATCCTGTCGCGCCGCCTCACGCAGACGCTCGCGCCGATCGACATCTGCGCGTACACGCACCTGTTCGGCCTGGGCCTGATGCTGCCGCTCGGCGCGACGGCCATGTGGCATTTCGATTACGCGAGCGTGCCGGCCGGCACGTGGGCGCTCGTCGTCTGGTACGGGCTGTCGGCCAGCATCTTCTCGTTCTGGCTGTGGATGAAAGGCATCCGGCACGTGCCGGGCAGCCTCGCCGGTGTGTTCAGCGCGGTGCTGCCGGTCGCCGCGGCCGCCTATGGCATCGCGTTCCTCGGCGAACGCCCGACGCTTGCACATGGCATCGCGCTCGCATGCGTCGTCACCGGTATCGTGCTGGCCAGCCTGCGCGTGAAACGCGTGCCGGCTGCCGCCTCCTGATCCGTCCCTGACAATGCCGGCGCGTCACTGCAGTCGCGCCGGCCGACGCGTTACAATAGCGCGCCTTTTCAAGATTACCCCCGATACCTGCGCACCGCGCCCGACTTTCCATCATGTCTGCCCCGCATTCGCCTGGCCGCCCCGCGCGTCGCCCGCTTCGCCCGCTTCCCGCGTTGATTTTCATGAGCCGCTGGCTCCAGGTTCCGCTTTACCTCGGCCTGATCGTCGCGCAGGCCGTCTACGTATTCCTGTTCCTGAAGGAAGTCTGGCACCTGCTGTCGCATGCGACCAGCCTCGACGAAATCAGCGTGATGCTCGCAGTGCTCGGCCTGATCGACGTGGTGATGATCTCGAACCTGCTGATCATGGTGATCGTCGGCGGTTACGAAACGTTCGTGTCGCGCCTCGGCATCGAGGGCCACCCCGACGAGCCCGAGTGGCTCGACCACGTGAACGCGGGCGTGCTGAAGGTCAAGCTGTCGATGGCGCTGATCAGCATTTCGTCGATCCACCTGCTGAAGACGTTCATCAACCCCGACCAGCACACGACGCACGCGATCATGTGGCAGGTGATCATCCACGTGTCGTTCCTGGTGTCGGCGCTCGTGATGGCATGGGTCGACCGCCTGACGACGCACACGCACCCGGCCCATTTCCACGAGCCGCACGCCCGCGACGCACACGCGCCTGCAGCGAACGAGTCCCGCAAGCCGGCCGACGCAGCCGTCAACGCATAAACGCATTCCCCACAGTCCTCACAGAGTCTCAGCCATGACCGTCATCAAACAGGAAGACCTGATCCAGAGCATCGCGGATTCGCTGCAGTACATCAGCTACTACCATCCGCTCGACTACATCCAGGCCCTCGGCCGCGCGTACGAGCTGGAAGAAAGTCCGGCCGCGAAGGATGCGATCGCGCAGATCCTCACGAACAGCCGCATGTGCGCGGAAGGCAAGCGCCCGATCTGCCAGGACACCGGCATCGTGACGATCTTCGTGAAGGTCGGCATGGACGTGCGCTGGGACGGCGCGACGATGGGTCTCACCGACATGATCAACGAAGGCGTGCGCCGCGGGTACACGCACCCGGACAACGTGCTGCGCGCGTCGATCGTCAATCCGCCGGAAGGCGCCCGCAAGAACACGAAGGACAACACGCCGGCCGTGATCCACTACGAGATCGTGCCGGGCGACAAGGTCGACGTGCAGGTCGCGGCAAAGGGCGGCGGCTCGGAGAACAAGTCGAAGTTCGTGATGCTGAACCCGTCCGACTCGATCGTCGACTGGGTGCTGAAGACGGTCCCGACGATGGGCGCGGGCTGGTGCCCGCCCGGCATGCTCGGGATCGGCATCGGCGGCACGGCCGAAAAGGCGATGCTGATGGCGAAGGAATCGCTGATGGAGCCGATCGACATCCAGGAAATCATCGCGCGCGGCCCGAAGGACTGGGTCGAGGAACTGCGCGTCGAACTGCACGAGAAGGTCAACGCGCTCGGCATCGGCGCCCAGGGCCTCGGCGGCCTGGCAACGGTGCTCGACGTGAAGATCATGGCGGCACCGACGCACGCGGCATCGAAGCCGGTCGCGCTGATCCCGAACTGCGCGGCCACGCGCCATGCACACTTCGTGCTCGACGGCTCGGGCCCGGCCAAGCTTGAAGCGCCGTCGCTCGACGCATGGCCGAAGGTCAACTGGGAGCCGAATACCGAAACCAGCAAGCGCGTCGACCTGAACACGCTGACGCCGGAAGAAGTCGCCAGCTGGACGCCGGGCCAGACGCTGCTGCTGTCGGGCAAGATGCTCACCGGCCGTGACGCTGCACACAAGCGCATCGCCGACATGCTCGCGAAGGGCGAGACGCTGCCGGTCGACTTCACGAACCGCGTGATCTACTACGTCGGCCCGGTCGATCCGGTCCGCGACGAAGTGGTTGGCCCGGCAGGCCCGACGACGGCCACGCGCATGGACAAGTTCACTGAGACGATGCTCGCGCAAACCGGCCTGATCTCGATGGTCGGCAAGGCCGAGCGCGGCCCGGTCGCGATCGACGCGATCAAGAAGCACAAGGCGGCCTACCTGATGGCGGTCGGCGGCGCGGCGTACCTCGTGTCGAAGGCGATCCGCGGCGCGAAGGTGCTTGCATTCGAAGACCTCGGCATGGAAGCGATCTACGAGTTCGACGTGCAGGACATGCCTGTAACAGTTGCTGTCGATTCGTCGGGCACGTCGGTGCACCAGACCGGCCCGAAGGAGTGGCAGGCGAAGATCGGCAAGATCCCGGTCGCGGCCGCTTAAGCGCGACCGAACGAAAGGCCGGACGGGAGTCCGGCCTTTTTACTTCTCATTCTCATTATTGTGTGCGGCCGATGATTCGAGGCTGATTCTCATTACACGCAAAAGGCAGGCCCGGCAAGGCTTTGAGGCTTGGCTTTTCTCGTTCGAGCGATTATCGTTCGGTTTCTGAAGCCCCACTGAACAAGGAACAAGCCATGCAAGGCGACAAGAAAGTCATCGAATATCTGAACGCCCAGCTGAAGAATGAACTCACGGCGATCAACCAGTACTTCCTGCATGCGCGCATGTACAAGCACTGGGGCCTCGAGAAGCTCGGCAAGCACGAGTACGACGAGTCGATCGGCGAAATGAAGCACGCCGACTGGCTGATCGAGCGCGTATTCATGCTCGACGGCCTGCCGAACCTGCAGGACCTGCACAAGCTGCTCGTCGGCGAGGAAACCGAAGAGATCCTGAAGTGCGACCTGAAGCTCGAGCAGATCTCGCAGTCCACCTGCAAGGAAGCGATCGCCTACTGCGAATCGGTGCGTGACTACGTGTCGCGCGAGATCTTCGAAAAGATCCTCGACGACACCGAAGAGCATATCGACTGGCTGGAAACGCAGATCGACCTGATCGGCAAGGTCGGCCTGCAGAACTATCAGCAAACGATGATGGGTTCGCCGGAGTAAGCGCGCTCCGCCCTTCCCGCGATCGCCTCCAGCCCCTTCATGTCGACACCTTCCGTTATCGCTGCGACGGCCTCGACCGTCGCCCCCATCGGCATCTTCGATTCCGGGCTGGGCGGCCTGTCGGTGCTGCGCGCCGTGCGCGCGCAACTGCCCGACGAATCGTTCATCTACGTCGCCGATTCGCACCACGCGCCGTATGGTCCGCGCGACGAGGCGTTCATTACGGAACGCACGCTGGCAATCGGCGAGTGGCTGGCCCGCGAAGGGGCGAAAGCGCTCGTCATCGCCTGCAACACCGCGACCGCACGTGCGATCGCCGCGATCCGCGAACACCTGTCGATGCCGCTCGTCGGCGTCGAGCCGGGCATCAAGCCGGCCGCTGCCGTGTCTGCGAGCGGCGTCGCGGGCGTCCTCGCCACGCAGTCGACACTGAACAGCCCGCGTTTCCAGGCGCTGCTCGACCGCTACGGCGCCGGCCGCCGCTTCATCTGCCAGCCCGGCCACGGGCTCGTCGAGGCCATCGAGCGCGGCGACACGAATTCGCCTGCATTGCGCGCGTTGCTCGACAGCTACCTGCAACCGATGCTCGACGACGGCGCCGATACGCTGGTTCTCGGATGCACGCACTACCCGTTCTTCACGGAAACGATTTGTGACCTTGTGGGCGACCGCCTGACGATCGTCGACACCAGCGACGCGATTGCACGCCAGCTCATGCGGGTGCTCGACGAGCGCAACCTGCGCGTGCCAGCCGGCACGCGCGCGGCGCCACCCCGCTTCTGCTCGACCAGCGACGGCCGTCAGTTGCAGGTACTCGCATCGACGCTGCTCGGCCTCGCTGCATCAGTTGAATCCGTCACGATTTCCTCGCCGAACGCGCGCGCCTGCGCGACCGCCTGACACGGGCCGGCACGCCCTCTTCCGCGTGCCGCTCTCCCACCCCGCCGTTTCAAGGGTCCGATGACCTTAAAAAAAGCCCGACCCAGGCTTGTCAACGCCCGCAAATTTAATGATAATAATTCGCATTAACGTTAGCTATCGCAACTCATCATGATCGTCTGCGTGTGCAAGTCTGTTTCCGATCGCAAGATTCGCGCGTCCCTCGCAGAGGGCGTGAACTCTTTCGATGAACTCCAGTTCGAGCTCGGCGTGGCCACGTGCTGCGGCAAGTGCGAGGAGTCCGTACGCGACCTCATGGCCGAACAAGGCGTCTGCGCGAGCCGGTGCGGTGTCGAGCATCACGCTCACCCGATCCCGGTCACGTTCTACGAACGCAAGGCCGCCTGACCGGCGCCGCGTGTGCGCAAGCGGCCCAGGCCGCATTTTTGTTTTGACCGTCAGCAAGCCACCGTCTGCGCGAGCCAGCGGCTTACCTGCCAAGGAGCCTGTCATGGAATTGCTGATCGGATTTGTGACCACCGTTTGCATCTCGCTGCTGATCTTCCGCAAGTGATGCCGATTCACCCGCCGCGCCCCGGGTGCGACATCGTTCTTTCAAGCTAACATGCAGGCTTCGCATCTCGCTCCTGCCGGCGCCATGCCGGCTGCACCACGTATGAATCCCCGAGTGATCGTCGTCGCGGTCGGTGTGCTTGCCGCACACGCGATCATGCTGACGGCCGCCTGGCTCCATCGCAACGCGCCGCCGCCGAAAACGGTCGAAGCCCAGTCGATCACTGCGCAACTCATCGCACCGGCACCGGTCGCCAAGCAGGTCGCGGCCGAATCGCTTCCGCAGCCCGCGCCGCCGAAGCCCGTACCGCGCGTGAAGCCGAAGGTCGAGCCAAAGCCGGTGCCGAAAACAGCGAAGCCGGCGCCACAGCCGCTCGCGCAATCGCCCGCTCCATCGCCCATTCCGGCACCGGCCGCCGACCCGACACCCGCACCCGCCGCGCCGGCGCCTGCCGCACCTGCCGCCACGCCCGGCCCGGCTCGCGAAACGATGCAGGTCAGCGCACCGAAGAACGTATCGACGCTCCAGTGCAATTTCGTGAAGCCCGATTACCCGTCGATGTCGCGCCGCCGCGGCGAGACGGGCACGGCCAACGTTCGCTTCGTCGTCGGCGTGACCGGCAAGATCGAAAGCATCACCCTGCAGAAGAGCAGCGGCTACTCGCGCCTTGACGAAGCCGCGCTCGACGCGACGCGCGCCACCACCTGCCAGCCATATCTCGAGAACGGCCAGGCGATCCGCGTCGCGCATATCCTGCCCTACAACTTCACGCTCAACGATTAACCTGCCTCATCAGGAAGATTCAAAGGGAAACAAGAAAATGCAAAGCTACGGTATCGCGCACGTCTGGGCGCAAGGTGATTTCGTCACGCGTGCCATCGCGATCACGCTGCTCGTGATGTCGGTCCTGTCGTGGATCGTGATCGTCATCAAGGGCTGGAACGTGATCCGCCTGAGCCGCCTCACGAAGAACGCCGAACAGGCGTTCTGGCATTCGGACAACTTCGACGACGGCATCAAGAAGCTCGGGCTCGCCGCCTCGACGCCGAACGACAACCCGTTCCTCGCGCTTGCGCTGTCGGGCAAGGAAGCCGCCGATCACCACCACCAGACGCAACCGCACCTGCATGACCGCATGGACGTGTCGGACTGGGTCACGCGCTGCCTGAAGGACACGATGGACGAAGGCATCTCGCGCATGCAGAGCGGCCTCGCGATCCTCGCGTCGGTCGGCAGCACGGCGCCGTTCGTCGGCCTGTTCGGTACGGTCTGGGGGATCTACCACGCACTGCTCGCGATCGGCGCAACCGGCCAGACGTCGATCGACCAGGTCGCGGGCCCGGTCGGCGAATCGCTGATCATGACCGCCTTCGGCCTGTTCGTCGCGATCCCGGCCGTGCTCGGCTACAACGCACTCACCCGTGCGAACAAGGGTGTCGTCAGCAAGCTGCGCCGCTTCGCGCACGGCCTGCACGCGTATTTCGTGACGGGCGCGAGCCTCGCGTCGTCGTCGACGCGCGACGGCCTGCGTCTCGCGGCGCGCGCCAGCTGAGGCGGGGTGAACCATGGCAATGAACACCGGTTTCAGCGACGATGACGACGATGCCGTGATGAGCGAGATCAACATGACGCCACTCGTCGACGTCATGCTCGTACTCCTGATCATTTTCCTCGTGACGATCCCGGCGATGCAGCATGCGGTGAAGATCGACCTGCCGCACGCCAGCAGCCAGCCCGTCGAAGAAAAGCCGCAGACGGTCGACGTCGCGATCCAGGGCGACGGCACGATCCTGTGGGACGACCACACGGTCACGCGCGAACAATTGCAGGCACGCATCGCGGAAGCGGCAAAACGCACGCCGCAGCCGGAGTTGCACCTGCGTGCGGACCGCAAGGTCGCCTATGAACACGTCGCCGAAGTGATGTCGGATGCGCAGGCAGGCGGCCTGACGAAGCTCGGCTTCGTGACGGAGCCGACTGCGAAAGCGAAGTAACACACGCGCAACCAGGTACTCGCCGGCTGCACCGTGCCGCCCACGCCTAACAGGCCGCACACAAAGTAAAAGGCCTTCATCGCCAGATGAAGGCCTTTTTTCATGCGCACGCGGGCGCCTTCGGGCGGCGGGCTCTTTGGCGGTATCGGTTGCGCCTCGAGCAACGCAAATGCGACTCTGCCGTGGTCTGCACGGACTGCGCGTTCTGCCCTATCTGGCTCACAATATATGCGGCCACCTGATTTCGCTCAGAACTTCCTTCACGAAATGGGATTTCAATATAGGCCCGCACGCACGCGCATTCAAGGTTCCTGCGATTGAAACTTGCGATTGCCGGCGACGCTTCAATGACAAAACAAATTTGCGTCGCCGGGCGCGTCGTGTTCAGGTCGCCGAAACATCGGTCGCCGCTTCCTTCTTCGCACGCTCCGGGCACCCCGGATCCTTGTACGCGCCGTGATCGAGCTTCTCGACCAGATAGTCGACGAACGCACGCACCGCGGGCGGCATCCCCTGCCGCGACACGAACACCGCGTACAGTTGCGGCACCGGCAGTGTCCAGCCCGGCATCACGGGCGATAGTTGCCCCGCGCGCAGCGCATTGCCGTACATCATCTCCGGCAGGGCCGCGATGCCGAGGCCATCGAGCACAGCTTCGCGGATCGTCATCAGGTCGGCCGTCACGAGCCGCGGGTCGTGCTCGTGCACGTGTCGCGTACCGTCCGGTGCGATCAGGTTGAACACGTGCCGCCCGTCGACGCTCGGCGTATCGAGTGTCTCGAAACCGCTCAGGTCGTCCGGCACCAGCGGCGGCGCATTCTGGCTCAGCAGGCTCGGCGCGCCGACCAGCATCTGCTCGGTGCGCCACAGCGGCCGCACGACGATGTTGGCGTTCTGCGGCGGCTCCGAGCGCACGCGCAGCGCGACGTCGATCGAATCCTCGAACAGGTCGATCACGCGATTCGTCACGCGGACGTGCACCTTCACCTCGGGATAGCGGCGCAGGAATTCGGGCAGGATGCGCGATAGCATCGTCTGCGACAGCGTCACGGGCACGCTGACGCGCACCGAGCCACGTGGCGATGAGCGCAACTGCTGGACCGCGTTCATCGCCGCCTGTGCTTCTGCCAGCATCGCCTGGCAATGCTGGTAGAACAGTTCCCCCGCCTCGGTCAGCGCGAGCTTGCGTGTGGAACGCTGCAGCAGGCGCACGCCGAGCGCCGCCTCGAGCTCGGTGAGGCGCCGCGACAGGCGCGATTTCGAGATGCCCAGCACGCGTTCCGCGGCAGAGAAACCGCCGTGTTCGACGACCTGCGAGAAGTACATGAGGTCGTTCAGGTTATGTGCATCGATATTCATGTCATCGTTCCAATTTCAGAACAATCCATTGCGAACCATCGCGAATTGAACGGTAAAACGCCCAATATAATAGCGCTATGTTTCAAAAATAACGCTATTCCGTTGATTTCGAGGGCTTCCGCATGACGACCGCTCGCTCGCTTGACCGTACGTTCCCCGCGCTTCGCACGACCGAAGGCGGCGGCTTCGTGGTTCACCGTCCGTTCCCGACCCGGCTGCTGATGGATTTCGATCCCTTCCTGCTGCTCGACGAAATGGGTCCGGTCGACTACGCGCCCGGCGAAGCCGTCGGCGCGCCCGCCCACCCGCATCGCGGCTTCGAGACCGTGACCTACGTGCTTGACGGGCACTTCCGCCATCACGACTCGGCCGGCCATGCGGGCGCGCTCGGCCCCGGCGACGTGCAGTGGATGACGGCCGGCGCCGGCGTCGTGCACAGCGAGATGCCGGATCCCGCGTTCGCGCAGGCGGGTGGCCGCTCGCACGGATTCCAGCTGTGGGTCAACCTGCCGCGCCGCGACAAGCTGATCGCGCCGCGCTACCAGGAGATCTCCGCCAGCCGCATTCCGACCGCCACGTCGCCGGACGGCCGCGCGCGCGTGCGCGTGATCGCCGGCGAGGCGTTCGGCGTACGGGCCGTGATCGAGACGCGCACACCGATCCTCTATCAGCACTTCACGCTGGAACCCGGCGCAACGGTCACGCAGCCCGTGCCGGCCGGCTATCGCGTGTTCGCCTATCCCATCGACGGAACGGGCCTCTACGGGCCCGACAGGCAGGCCGTCGACGCGCGACACATGATCGTCTACGGCTGCGACGGCGACACCGTCACGTTCGCCGCCGGCGACACGCCGCTCGACCTGCTGCTGATCGGAGGCGTACCACTCAACGAGCCAATCGTCCGCTACGGCCCGTTCGTGATGAATACCGAGGAAGAGATCCGGCAGGCGGTCGTCGATTACCAGACGGGTCGCATGGGCCGCATCGAAGCATGAGGCCTCAGCGGGCGCGCAGGTGCCGCGAAACCGCCCGTTTTGCGTCACAATGACTTCTTGAACCACGTGGCCGCCCGCCACCAGAAGGAACCCGTCCCCTTGAACTTCGAACATCTGATCCAGATCAATTCCGACGATCCGGCCGTGCCGACCCTCACCCGCGACCAGCTCTGGGAAGGTCTCGTGCTGCGTGCCGAGCAGCCGCAACTGTTCGTGCTCGGTCTCGACAGCTGCGTCGTCCACGAACGGACGGACACGACGCTCGAACGCGAACTGCACTACGGTCACGCGACCGTGCGCGACCACGTCACGTTCACGCCGAACCAGCAGGTTCGCTATGACATCCGCGCCGCCGACGGCGAGATCGGCGGCTCGCTGACGATGACGATCGAGGAACGCGACGACCACGAGCTGTTCCTGCGTTTCGAATACCGCACGACGCTGGTCGTCACGGACGACAGCGAAGACGCGCGTCAGACGCACGGGATCGTCAAGGAAGCGTACCGCACGTCGGATATCGACACGGTCCGCCTGATCCGCGAGTACGCGCAGGGCCGCAAGGACCCCGATCCGCTCCACTGAACCCGATGGCGGCCTGCAGGCCGCCTCTTTGACTCAAGCTATCAGGTTTTCTATTTCGATCGATAAAGAGTTTTTGTAAATGGGAATAGTTATCATTTAGAATTCATTCCATCGTATCGACAGTCACCGATCAAACCGAATGACCGACACCATGCGCCCGACCACGCTGACCTTGCGCCGCACGACCGGCACCGCAGGCAGCAGCCGTCAGAAGACGGCAGCGGTCACCACGCCGGCAAAACCCGCCGGCAACCGCGATGCAGGCACGCGGGTCGTCAGCAGCGATGCGCTGCTGCAAGGCCAGAGCCACGTCAGCATCGCGCATAACGGAGAGACCTATCAGTTGCGCGCCACACGGCTCGGCAAGCTGATCCTGACGAAGTAACGACAGAGTATTGTGGGGACCACCTCCCTGAGAGGTGTTGGGCAGTAGCCAGCGTAACGGCTTGCACGTGAGATCTAGACCCCTTCGTGCAAACACACTCAAGCAGCCGTTGCAGCAAGCCAAGCCACTTTTTTTGGTTCTCGCACAAGGAAGTAAAAAAAAGCGACACGTCCTTCGACGTGTCGCTTTTTTGTTTGGGCCGCCAATGCGCGAAGCATGCCGCCCAGGTTCGTTACCGCGTCGATGCGTGACCGCCGAAGCGGCCCGCGAGTCGTTTCAGAACCCCCAGAACATCAACCACCATGCGCTGTCGATGACGGCAAGCCCGGCGGCGAACCACGCGAATGCCGCAAGCCGGCGCGGCCAGGCCGCATAGCGCCCCGTCACTTTCCACGCGAGCCACGCACTCCATGCGTTGGCGCCGACCAGGATCGCGATGCGCACATCCGTCGCCCAGCCGAGCGGCACATGCTCGGCACGCAGCAACGACAGCGTCGTGGCCGACAGGCCAAGAAACACGCCCGCGCCCGCGATCGGGATCAACGCCTGCGCGAGGTGATGCAGCCGCACGCGATCGAAGCGGCCGAGCATCAGCGTGGCGCCGGCCAGCAGCACCAGCAGCGCCGTGCCGTACACGAGCCCCGTGCCGACGATGTAGCTGACGATCAGCCCGCCATCGAGCCACGAGAACACGTCGTTGCGATCCGGATAATGCGTGAGCAGGAACCACGGCGCATTGGTTTCGAGCGGCCACGTGATGTCATGGTCGATCAGCCAGCCCGCGAGCCATTGCTTGATCTGCACGAACCACGGGCTGACGGTCCAGTGGAACGCACCGATCGCGACGCCGAGCAGGCCGTACAGGATCAGCGCGGTGTCCCACGGATTCGCCTGCTGCGCGCCGAGGTTCACGACTTCGTCGGACGGCGAGCGCAACGACAGCGAAATCGCATCGCGGTGCCCGCTGCAGCGGCCGCACATATGGCACGCCGCCGCCCCCTTCATGTTGCGCAACGGTACGAGCGGCGCGCAGTTGATCGGAATCACGCGATGGCCATGCTCGCCGTTCTTGTACGAACGGCGCCATGCATCCTCGTCGACCTTGTAGCGCATCGGCGCGAGCCGCGCGAGCAACCCGAACACGCCGTTGACCGGGCACAGGTACTTGCACCACACACGCTTCTCGCGGCCGTACAGCACGCCGATCACGATCGCGCCGACGGTCGAGCCACCGAGCACGAACAGCACCGCGAGCGGGTACTGGTACACGCTCACCATCTGCCCGTAGATCGTCGTGAGCCCGAACGCGACGAACGGCCAGCCGCCCCACCGCATCCAGCGCGGAATCGGGCCGCCGCGGCCGAACTTGCTCGCGTATTCGGTGAGCGCCCCTTCCGGGCACAGCACGCCGCACCATACACGGCCGAGCATCACCATCGACAGCAGCACGAACGGCCACCAGATGCCCCAAAACGTGAACTGCGCGATCAGCGTGAGGTTGCTCCACAGGTGCGCGGAGTCGTCCGGCAGCGGCAACACCGCCGGCACGATGATCAGGAACGCATAGACCGCGACGACGGCCCACTGGATGCCGCGGATCAGCGCGCCGTGGCGCTGCATCCACTGGCCGGCCTGCGCGAGCCAGCCCGGCTTGGCTGCGGCGGCAACGCTCATGCCGTGCGACCTGCAGCAACGACCGGACGACGGCTCGCGCGCTTCATCAGCAGCCAGACCACCGCCCAGTACACCGCATAGGCGACCAGGTTGGTCAGTGCCGGGTGCGCGCGATAGCCGGTCAGCGTCGCGACGAGCGAGCCGAACGTGCCCGAATCATCGAGGATCGCGGACGTGTCCCACACCTGCGAAATGCCGAGCGGCAGGATTTCCTTGTCGATCAGCTTGTCGACGCCGGTCTGGAACAGGCCCGCGCCGAGGAACAGCAGCATCACTTCGGTGACGCGGAAGAAATGCCGCCACGAGAAGTACTTGCCGCCGAGCTGCAGCAGATAGAACGTGAAGAACGCGAGGCCGAGGCCGATCACGACCGCGAGCATCTGGCTACCGTCGACGTGACCCGACTGGCCGAAACCGAGGCCGTACAGGAAGATCACCGTCTCGCTGCCTTCGCGCGCGATCGCAAGCGCGACCAGCACCGCGACGCCCCACCAGTTCGAATCGCGCGTGCTCTGCTGCAGCGATTGCTCCATGTCGCGCTTCAGCGTACGGCCGTGCCGGCGCATCCACAGCACCATCTGCACGATCAGCACGCATGCGATCAGCACCATGGCAGTCTGGAAGTAGTCCTGCGCGTCGCCGGACAGCACTTCGGTGAAACCGACCAGCGCGGCGCCGAGGCCGACGGCCATCAGCAGGCCGACACCGACGCCGGCCCAGAGAAAAGGCAGGCCGCGGCGCGCATCGTCGTCGCCGTTTTTCAGCCATGCATAGAGAATGCCGACGACGAGCAGCGCTTCGACGCTCTCCCGCCAGACGATGAACAAGATCTGACCCATCGATACCTCCTGACGCGCGGTACACCGGGCAGGTGTGCCTGCGCGCAGATAAAACGTGTTACTTCGCGACGATCACGCCCTGCGCCTGCTGGTGGAAATCGTCGAAAAACTTGTATTCGCCAGGCGACAGCGGCGCGACGACCACGAACGAATCAGCGCCCGGCGCAAGCACCTTCTCCTTGCGCAGTTGCACGCTCTCGAATTCGGCGGCGCCCTTGCCGGTGTTCTTGATCTCGATCTTGAAACGCTGGCCGGCCGGCACTTCGATGCGGGCGGGAGTCAGCTTGCCGTCCGCCATCTCGAGCTTGAACGTCGGCAGATCGGCAGCGTACGCTGCGCCGGCAAGCCACAACGCAGCGGCTGCGGCAACGATTTTCTGGGGAATTTTCATTCTGGGTTCTCTACGCCGACGGCGCGCCGAAGCGCGCCGTCCGTGATGCCACCGATCAGTAACCGCCCTTCTTGCCGATACCGGCGAACGGGAAGTCGTACTCGAGGGTAACGGGCTTGAACCATGCGCCCACGCCCGTTTCCTTGTCGATGTGGCGGCCGAATGCCATGTGGCCGCTCTGCATCGGCGGCTTGACGACCATCGTCAGGTGGTACTTGCCCGGGCCGTTCAGTTTCACGTTGTCGCCGTAGTGCGGGCCGTCGCTCGCGACCATGCCCATCAGGTCGCCTTCAGCCTTCCACTTCGTGTCGCCCTGCTTCGTCAGCTTGTACGTGACCTGCAGGTACGGCATCCAGTCGCCTTCCGCGAAACCCGTCGGGTTGTTCTTGACCGCATGGATGTCGGCCTCGAGGTGGATGTCGGAATCCGATGCCTTACGCATCATCCCTTCCGGGTCCATCGTGATCGGCTGCAGGTACACCGCGCCGATTTCCATGCCGCCCTGGATCTGCTGCTTGCCGATCGGATATTCGGCAGCCGAGGCCGACATCGCGGCAAGCGCCGCCGCTACCGCAACCGTCGTGCGGATGAACGAAGAACCCAACATGGACACTCCTTGTTATTTGTCTGACTATATGACGACATGCGTGCCGCCGCCTGGACAGCTCGCCGAAAACACTAACGCGATGAAGAACGTTAATGCGAACAATTCTCAATAATGGTGGAGTTTAGCACCGAACCTGTTTCGGAACAAACGGCGAACCGTGTAAACCCCTGATCCGACAAGGCTTACAGGTCCGTTACCGCAAGGTTTCAGTGACGCTTGGAAAGATTTACCGGCCGCCGTTGACGTGGTCGCCGACGTTCGCGCCGAACACGCGCTCACGCAGTAGCGCAAGCTGATCGCGGGTCGCGGCGGCCTTCTCGAACTCGAGGTTCTTTGCGTAGTCGGCCATCTGCTTCTCGAGGCGCTTGATTTCCTTGGCAAGCTGCTTTTCCGACATATCCTCGAATTTCGCGCGCTGCTGCGCTTCCTTCAGCTCCGCGCGCGCTTCGTCGGCGTTGTACACGCCATCGATGATGTCCTTGATGCGCTTCACCACGCCACGCGGCGTGATGCCCATCTGCTCGTTGTAGGCGATCTGCTTCGCGCGGCGCCGCTCGGTCTCGCCGATCGCGCGCTTCATCGACTCGGTTATGTTGTCCGCGTAGAGGATCGCCTTGCCGTTCACGTTCCGCGCCGCGCGGCCGATCGTCTGGATCAGCGAGCGCTCCGCGCGCAGGAAGCCTTCCTTGTCCGCGTCAAGGATCGCGACGAGCGACACCTCGGGAATGTCGAGCCCTTCCCGCAACAGGTTGATCCCGACCAGCACGTCGAACGTGCCGAGCCGCAGGTCGCGAATGATCTCGACGCGTTCGACCGTGTCGATGTCGCTGTGCAGGTAGCGCACCTTGACCCCGTGATCCGCGAGAAACTCGGTGAGCTGCTCGGCCATGCGCTTCGTCAGCACGGTGATCAGCACGCGCTCCTCGGCCTTCACGCGCGCGTTGATCTCGGCCAGCACGTCGTCGACCTGCGAGCTCGCCGGCCGCACTTCGATTTCCGGATCGACGAGGCCCGTCGGCCGAACGACCTGTTCGGCGATCTGCCCCGTCACGCGCTTCTCGTAGTCAGCCGGCGTGGCCGACACGAATACGACCTGGCGCATCTTGCGTTCGAACTCGGGGAACTTGAGCGGCCGGTTGTCGAGCGCCGACGGCAGCCGGAAGCCGTAGTTGACGAGGTTTTCCTTGCGCGCGCGGTCGCCGTTGTACATGCCGTTCAGCTGGCCGATTAGTACGTGCGACTCGTCGAGCAGCATCAGCGCATCGGGTGGCAGATAGTCGACGAGCGTCGGCGGCGGATCGCCGGGCGCCGCACCCGAGAAATGCCGCGAGTAGTTCTCGATGCCCTTGCAGAAGCCCAGCTCCTGCAGCATCTCGAGATCGAAGCGCGTGCGCTGCTCGAGGCGCTGCGCCTCGACGAGCTTGCCGTCGCCGTGAAAGAACTCGAGCCGCTCGCGCAGTTCGTCCTTGATCGTCTCGACCGCGCGCATCACGGTGTCGCGCGGCGTCACGTAATGCGACGACGGATACACGGTGAAGCGCGGAATCTTCTGCCGCACGCGCCCCGTCAGCGGATCGAACAGGTGCAGCGTCTCCACCTCGTCGTCGAACAATTCGACGCGCACGGCCAGCTCCGCGTGTTCGGCCGGAAAGATGTCGATCGTGTCACCGCGCACACGGAACGTGCCGCGCTGGAAATCCTGATCGTTGCGCGTGTACTGCATCGCGATCAGCCGCGCGATCACGTCGCGCTGGCCAAGCTTGTCGCCGGCGCGCAGCGTCAGGATCATCTGGTGGTATTCGGACGGGTTGCCGATACCGTAGATCGCCGACACCGTTGCGACGATCACGACGTCGCGACGCTCCATCAGGCTCTTCGTCGCCGACAGCCGCATCTGCTCGATGTGCTCGTTGATCGACGAGTCCTTCTCGATGAACAGGTCGCGCTGCGGCACGTACGCTTCAGGCTGGTAATAGTCGTAGTACGAGACGAAGTACTCGACCGCGTTGCGCGGAAAGAACTCGCGAAACTCCGAGTAGAGCTGCGCGGCGAGCGTCTTGTTCGGCGCGAACACGATCGCCGGGCGGCCGAGCCGCGCGATCGTATTCGCCATCGTGAAGGTCTTGCCCGAACCCGTCACGCCGAGCAGCGTCTGGAACGAGAGACCGTCCTCGACCCCTTCTACGAGCGTGTCGATCGCGGTCGGCTGGTCGCCTGCGGGCGGATACGGTTGGTACAGCTGGAACGGCGACCCTTCGAAGGTCACGAATTTCGATTCGTCGAGCGCGTCGCCGGTTTCGGCATGGTGTTCGGACATGGAATGCGGCCGGAGCGAGGGCAAAGAAAGCATTCTAGCGCTTCGCGGCCTCGCGAACTGCTGTCGGCTCCTGACGCGCGACGGCCGTCCGGAATCGCCATTTCCGGACGCATTTCGCCGCCGAAACGCCGCCCCCGCCTGCGCGAATTCGCTACAATGTCACGCTGCTGCGCTTTCCGGCGTCGTGCCTGCCCGCGCGGTCCGCCGCGCCCCGCCCGTTGAAAGTCTGACCCTCTTTTCACTACTGCCGAATCATCATGTCGCTCTTCTCCGCTGTCCAGCTTGCTCCCCGCGACCCGATCCTGGGCCTGAACGAAGCCTTCAACGCCGATGCGCGTCCGACCAAGGTCAACCTCGGCGTCGGTGTGTACACGAACGAAGAAGGCAAGATTCCGCTGCTGCGCGCGGTTCGCGAAGCCGAGAAGGTGCGTGTCGAGGCCGGCCTGCCGCGCGGCTACCTGCCGATCGACGGGATCGCCGCCTACGATGCGGCCGTTCAGAAGCTGCTGCTCGGCAACGATTCGCCGCTGATCGCAGCAGGTCGCGTGGTCACGGCCCAGGCACTGGGCGGCACGGGCGCGCTGAAGATCGGCGCCGATTTCCTGCGCACCGTGAATCCGAACGTGAAGGTCGCGATCAGCGATCCGAGCTGGGAAAACCACCGCGCGCTGTTCGAAGCAGCCGGCTTCGAAGTCGTTGCGTACCCGTATTACGACGCTGCCACCAACGGCGTGAACTTCGAAGGCATGCTGTCGGCACTGAACGGCTACGAGGCAGGCACGGTCGTCGTGCTGCACGCGTGCTGCCACAACCCGACCGGCGTGGACCTGACCGAAGCGCAATGGCAACAGGTCGTCGACGTCGTGAAGGCGCGCAACCTCGTGCCGTTCCTCGACATGGCCTACCAGGGCTTCGGCGAGAACATCGAGGCCGATGCCGCCGCCGTGCGCCTGTTTGCCGCAGCCGACCTGAACGCATTCGTGTCGTCGTCGTTCTCGAAGTCGTTCTCGCTGTATGGCGAGCGCGTCGGCGCACTGTCGATCATCACGTCGAGCAAGGAAGAAGCGACGCGCGTGCTGTCGCAACTGAAGCGCGTGATCCGCACGAACTATTCGAACCCGCCGACCCACGGCGGCGCCGTGGTCGCAGCGGTGCTCGCATCGCCGGAACTGCACGCTTCGTGGGTGCAGGAGCTCGGTGAAATGCGCGATCGCATCCGCGCAATGCGCAACGGTCTCGTCGAACGCCTGAAGGCAAGCGGCGTCGATCGCGACTTCAGCTTCATCAACGCACAGCGCGGGATGTTCTCGTATTCGGGCCTGACCTCAGCGCAAGTCGATCGCCTGCGCGACGAGTTCGGCATCTACGCGGTCGGCACGGGCCGGATCTGCGTCGCAGCGCTGAACACGCGCAACCTCGACGCGGTCGCCAATGCAATCGCAGCCGTCCTGAAGTAACACGGCGTGAGCGGGCGGCGGCCGTTATCGGCCCCGCCCTGCCGAAATAGAAAACGCGCTCCACGGAGCGCGTTTTTTTTATGCCATTCTCCGTCGGGCAGCTACATCGCCCGCACCTGCGTCACTGCATGAACCAGCCGTGGCTGACGACGACCGACTGGCCCGTGAGCGCGGCGCTCGGGAACGCCGACAGGAACAGCACCGTCTGCGCGACGTCCTGAACGGTCGTGAACACGCCGTCGACCGTATTGCCGAGCATCACCTTCTTCACCACTTCCTCTTCGCTGATCCCGAGCTCCTTCGCCTGCTCAGGAATCTGCTTGTCCACCAGCGGCGTGCGCACGAAACCCGGACACACGACGTGCGAGCGCACGTTGTGCTTCGCACCTTCCTTGGCCAGCACGCGGGCCAGGCCGAGCAGGCCGTGCTTGGCCGTCACGTACGCCGACTTCAGCGGCGACGCTTCGTGCGAGTGCACCGAACCCATATAGATCACGACGCCGCCGCGATCGTCCTTGTACATGTGCTTGAGCGCGGCCTTGGTCGTCAGGAACGCGCCGTCGACGTGGATCGACTGCATCTTCTTCCAGTCGGAGAACGAATAGTTCTCGATCGGGTTGACGATCTGGATACCTGCGTTCGACACGAGGATGTCGACCGAGCCGAACGTTTCGGCCACCTTGTCGATGCCGCTGTTCACGGCTTCCTCGTTCGTCACGTCCATCGCGACGCCGATCGCCTTGCCGCCCGCCTTGACGATCTCGTCGGCGACGGCATTCGCGCCGTCCTGGTTCAGGTCGGCGATCGCGACGGCCGCGCCCGCCTTCGCGAGCTCGAGTGCGATTTCCTTGCCGATGCCGCTCGCGGCGCCCGTGACGACTGCGGTCTTGCCGCTCAGATCTGCTGCCATGTCCGTCTCCTCCCGTTGTCGGATCGATAAAACAAGCGCCCGCCGCATCCGCAACCGTCGCGCGATCGTACCGGCGGGCCAGCCGTCATTGTGCACGATCGGCCCCGCCGTTCGCGCACAAAACGTCTAAGCTTAAGGTCGGTTCTGTCACGCAGGAGATTCGCATGCACTATCGACGGCTAGGCCGCTCCGGCCTGCAGATCAGCGCGCTTTCGCTCGGTTCGTGGGTGACGTACGGCAACCAGGTCGACCAGCGGGTCGCGCGCGAATGCCTGGCTGTGGCCCGCGACGCAGGCGTCAATTTCTTCGACAACGCCGAGGTCTACGCCGGCGGCAAATCCGAGGAAATCATGGGCCACGCGCTCAAGTCGCTCGACTGGCCGCGCGTCAGCTATATCGTGTCCACGAAGTTCTTCTGGGGACTCGCCGAGGCGCCGAACCAGTATCACACGCTGAACCGGAAATACCTGCTGAACGCCATCGACGGCTCGCTGCGCCGGCTGCAACTCGACTATGTCGACCTCGTCTATTGCCATCGCCCCGACCCGAACACGCCGATCGAGGAAACCGTCTGGGCGATGAGCGACATGATCGCGCGCGGCAAGGCGCTGTACTGGGGCACGTCGGAATGGAGCGCCGACGAGATCCGTGCCGCGTGCGAGATCGCCGAACGGCATCACCTGCACAAGCCCGTCGTCGAGCAGCCGCAGTACAACCTGTTCCACCGCACACGGGTCGAACAGGAATATTCGCGGCTGTACGACGACTACGGTCTTGGCCTCACGACCTGGAGCCCGCTTGCGTCGGGCCTGCTCACCGGCAAGTACCGTAACGGCGTGCCGCCCGGCAGCCGCGCGCAGTTGCAGGGTTACGACTGGATGCGCGACCGCCTGACCGATCAGGCCGCCAACGACATCGTCGAACGGCTCGGCGAAATTGCGGCCGAGCTCGGCTGCAGCACGGGCCAGCTCGCGATCGCGTGGGTGCTCGCGAACCCGCGCGTGAGTTCGGTCATCACGGGCGCGTCGCAGATCGAACAGATTGGCGACAACATGCGCGCGCTCGACGTTGCCGCGAAGCTGACGCCAGATGTGAAGCAACGTATCGAAGAGGTAGTCGGCGGTGCGTACGAATAAGGCGATGCACGGCCACTCGCGTACAATACGCGGCCGCATCGGCGCCCGGCCCGACAGCCGCGCACGATCGACCGCTTTCATCGATTCACCTTCCGTTTCAGGCAGCCCGCCATGCTCAGTTATCGTCACGGTTTTCACGCAGGCAACCACGCGGACGTGCTCAAGCACGCCGTCGTCGTCCAGCTGCTGCGCTACCTGAACAAGAAAGACAAGTCCTACTGGTACATCGACACGCATGCCGGTGCCGGCGTGTACTCGCTGCGCGACGGCTACGCGGCGAAGACATCCGAATTCGACACCGGTATCGGCCGATTGTGGAACGAAAAGAACCTGCCGGAAGCGCTGGGCGACTATGTGGATGAAGTCCGCGCGCTGAACGACGACGGTGAACTCCGGTTCTATCCCGGCTCCCCGTACATCGCATGGCGATCGATGCGCGATCAGGATCGCATGCGCCTGTTCGAAATGCACACGACGGAAATCGACGTGCTGCGCCACAATTTCCGCGATGCGGGGCGACGCGCGATGATCTTCGCCGGCGACGGTTTCGAAGGTATCAAGGCGCTGCTGCCGCCGCCGCCGCGACGCGCACTCGTGCTGATCGATCCGTCCTACGAGGACAAGAAGGATTACGCGCGCACGGTGACTTGTGTGACGGAGTGTCTCAAGCGTTTCGCGACGGGCTGCTATGCAATCTGGTACCCACAGGTGACCAGGACGGAATCACAGCGCTTTCCCGAGCAGTTGAAGCGCCTGCAACCGAACAACTGGCTGCACCTGACACTGACGGTGTCGAATCCGCCGACTGACGGACTGGGTCTTTACGGCAGCGGGATGTTCATTCTGAATCCGCCGTATACGCTCGCTCAGAGCATGAACGAGGCACTGCCCTACCTGGTCGAGATGCTGGGACAGGATAGTGGCGCCCGCTGCCAGATCGAGCACCGCGGTAACTGATCGGGCGACGGCTGACCGTTACGGCTGAAGTCTCGGCGCGAGCCTCGGCTGGTTGGCCGGCTGCCCACCCCACGCTGGAACATTGATATACGGCGCAACGAACAGCGGGACCGACGTGTTCTGCGCCTGCCCGGCCGGAGCCCGCATGCCTGCCGGCTCGACGATCGGCTCGGAAGACAACGGTGCCGTCTGCAGCACCAACCCGCCCTTGCCATCCTGGATACCGCGTTGCGTATCGAGAATCAGCGGCTTGGACGACGTCGCGGCGGCGGCCGCGAGCCCATGGACGAGCACCGCCGCGCCCAAAACGAGACGCGCGCGGGCACTTCGACGCACATCGAGACGCAAACGCATGATGGTGTCCTTCAGGATAAAAAGCAGGTGCATACCATAGCGCTGCACTGACGATTGCGCCAGATCCGGCGCACAAAAAAACAAAGCCCCGTCAATACGGGGCTTGCTTATCGTTCGGTGCCACGTGGCAGCTGACGGTGACTCCGATTACAGCGAGTAGCCGTTGGTTTCGAGCGAGCGGATGCGGCTCTCGAGCTGGACGATGTCCGACGACGTAGCAAGGTAAGCCTCACGGCGTTCACGTTCTGCGGATTCGAACCAGTTGCTCAGCTTTTCGACGATGTAGGCGATCATGACGTTCTCCAAGGAAGAGGGACCCCTGGTGAATCGAGATTCAGGGATTTCCCGTATAGGGTTATCCCGAATTATAGCGATGCCGCACCAAGATGCTAGTGAAATCCTTGCATGAAAACCATTCCATTTCGGAATAGCCGATCACCAATCCGGCGTAACCTGTTGATTTTTATGGGAATCGAATCGAGGCCTGTTTCGGACCTCGAGTACGCGCACTAATTTGGTTCACCGACGGGGTCGGACAGGCGCGCCAAAATCGGGCATTCGGGCCACCCGTCACCATGACAGTGCGCCGCGAGATCGGCCAGTGTGTCGCGCATGTCGCTCAGCTCCGCGATGCGCTTGTCGAGTTCGGCCACGTGCTCGAGCGCAATCGACTTCACTTCGGCGCTCGCGCGGGAACGGTCTTGCCAGAGCATCAACAGCTTGCGGATGTCCTCGACGAGAAAGCCAAGCCGCCGCGCCTGACGAATGAAACGCAGGATATGGATTTCATCCGCGCCGTAGATCCGGTAGCCGGCGTCGGTACGCTTGCTCGGCGCAAGCAGGCCAACCTGTTCGTAGTACCGGATCATCTTTGCGCTGACTCCGGATTCGCGCGACGCGTCGCCGATATTCATTCCCACCCTCTCCATCAAGCCCTGATTTCGAACATGAACGTCGACGAGTGCAATCGCCGACGGCACTTCGATCGTATCAAATCGCGTGGTTTCCTTCCGGGGTAAGGCTGACTGCGGGATGGCAGCTGATTGATCTGGCGGGCGGGCGAGGGAAACGTGATGAATGGAGCGCTCTTCCGCCATCCCCATGCATTTCCGTCGCCGCAATGCAAAAACCCCCGCCTTTCGGGCGGGGGTTTCTGGCTTAGGGAGCCTGACGATTACCTACTTTCACACGGGAATCCGCACTATCATCGGCGTAGAGTCGTTTCACGGTCCTGTTCGGGATGGGAAGGGGTGGGACCGACTCGCTATGGTCATCAGGCAAAGAGGG
>NZ_JAAGPP010000143.1:0-23147 GCF_017104975.1 Burkholderia sp. Ac-20344 | reverse complement strand
AACGCGGCGGTGGCCGGTCGTGCGGCAGTCGGCCGCGGGCGGACGGGTTCGAATCCGACAGGAAGCGGGGCTGGATCGGGGCGCGGGACCTGCGAGTTCGCCGCGGCGCGCGCGAGGCTGGCGGTGCTGCCGGTCGTGGGCGGCGGCATCGCGTTGGCCGAGGGAATCGGCGCGGGCGGTGTCGGCATGCTGCGCTGGGGCGCGGTCGGCTTCAACCAGCCCGACGGCGCGACGGGTTCCACATGAGGACGCGGGGGCGTGCTGCTGCGCGGCTTCGGCCGCGCCTGCGGGTCGGGTTTCCACAGCGTCGGGCGCGAGTACCGGCCGTTCTGGCGCGGCGCCATCGAATTGACGGTATGCGCGGTGGTCGGCTGGATGACGTCGTCGTCGCGATGCAGCGCGCTGCGCGGCAGGTCGGCGATGCCGCGCGCGTCGTCGTCACCGCCGTCGCGCGACAGCTTGACGCCGAACGACGTGTCGACCCACGCGGCGAACTGCCGCCAGCCGATACCGGTCAGCCAGGGCAGCCCCGCGAAGAACAGCACGACCATCGCGACCGGCGTGCCGATCGGGCCGAGCAGGTGGGCGAAGCCTGCCGAGAACGCATGGCCGAGCGCGTTCGTGTCGGGGCCCGACAGCGGGCTCGTCAGCGTGCAGCTCGCCACGAACACCGCGGCGAAGCCGAGCCACAGGCGGATCGAGCCGCGGCCGGCGAGCCCGCCGCCGCCAGGCAGCATCGCCTGCACGAGACGCCAGAAGAGAAGGAGGAACCAGACGGCGGAGATGCCGAACCAGCCGAAGACAACCGTGTGCATGCTTTGAAACAGGAGTGGGGAGGGGCGCACGGGGCGCGACCCGCCGAGTTTAACCGGCCGGCGTACAAGACTCTAACGCGGCGTGCATCCGATTCACGCCGCGCGACGCGTGTGCACGGCACACGCGCATGGCGCGCCACGCGAAGGCGGTCGGTCGGCCTTCGCGCGCGCCGTGCATCAGGGGCTCCGGTGCGTGAAGGTCAGCGTTGCGCCGGTAGCGGTCACGATCTGTAGTTGCTTCGGCTCGCGCATCTGCACGCCGGTCTTGTCGATGTGGGCAAGTGCGTCGAGGTACGCGGCTTCGAGCTGGCCGCCGAGCGTGTTCGGGCAGGCCATCCGCGTGCCGGCGAGCGGCCCGAAGTTCAACAGGCCGTTCTTGATCGCGTAGGTGCCCATGTAGCGGTTGCAGCCCGAGAACCCGCTCGCGCGCCGGATGCCCGAGTCGGTCGACAGCGCGAGCTTGATCGGCTCGCCGTTGTCGCCGTGCGGGATCGCGCGCTGCGTGCCGTCGGCGTTCAGCCAGCTGGTGAGTTCCCAGCTTGTGTCGTCGAGCAGCTGGACGGCGGCCGGGTTGTACGGGTCGGGCGCGGGGGCGGCGGAATCGGGGTGGGTCGGCATCGCGCAGGCGGCGAGAAGCGTGGCAAGCGTCAACGCGCAGAGCGGCGCGCGCAACGGGCGAAGCAGGCCGGTGCGTGCGCGTGCGGCGGCGGACAGGTGGGACATGAGCCTCGTTCCTCATCGGATTCTGATCAAGGCGTAAGAGTAACGCACCCGCCCCGCGGCAGGCGAGCCGACACTTCGCGCATGAAAACGTTCGCAGCCCGTCCACGCGCCGTGCGCGGCCGGGCACCGGCGCGTCGAAACGCCCAAAACGGGCACCATCGCGCGTGTTAACATCGGAGCCGTTTTCGTCCTCCACCAGAAGCGGGAAATCACATGCAGATCGGTCAGCGGCTCGGTACGCCGCTCTCACCCTCGGCCACGCGCGTCATGCTGCTCGGCGCCGGCGAACTCGGCAAGGAAGTCATCATCGCGTTGCAGCGGCTCGGCGTCGAAGTCGTCGCGGTCGACCGCTATCCGGACGCACCGGGCCACCAGGTCGCGCATCGCGCGCACGTGATCGACATGACGGACGCCGCCGCGCTGCGGGCGATCGTCGAGGCCGAACGCCCGCACCTGATCGTGCCCGAGATCGAGGCGATCGCGACCGACGCGCTCGCGGCGATCGAGGCGGCCGGCCTCGCCGAGGTGATCCCGACCGCGCGCGCGACGCAGCTCACGATGAACCGCGAAGGGATCCGCCGGCTCGCGGCCGAGGCGCTCGGCCTGCCGACGTCGCCGTATGCGTTCGCGGATTCGTTCGAGGCGTTCAGCGCGGCCGTCGCGAAAATCGGCATGCCGTGCGTCGTGAAGCCCGTGATGTCGTCGTCGGGCAAGGGGCAGTCGGTCGTGAAGACCGAAGCCGACGTGAAGCCGGCGTGGGACTACGCGATGGCGGGCGGCCGCGTGAACCACGGCCGCGTGATCGTCGAGGGCTTCATCGATTTCGACTACGAGATCACGCAGCTCACCGTGCGCGCGATCGACCCGGCGACGAACGCCACGCGCACCTACTTCTGCGAGCCGGTCGGCCACGTGCAGGTCGCGGGCGACTACGTCGAGTCGTGGCAGCCGCAGCCGATGAGCGCCGCGGCGCTCGAGAAGTCGCGCGAGATCGCGCACAAGGTCACCGAGGCGCTCGGCGGGCGCGGGATGTTCGGCGTCGAGCTGTTCGTGCGTGGCGACGACGTGTGGTTCTCCGAGGTGAGCCCGCGGCCGCACGATACGGGCCTCGTCACGCTCGCGTCGCAGCGCCAGTCGGAATTCGAGCTGCACGCGCGTGCGATTCTCGGGCTGCCGGTCGATCCGGCGCTCGGTACGCCGGCCGCATCGGCGGTGATCTACGGCGGGCTCGACGAGCGCGGGATCGCGTTCGAAGGCGTGCGCGACGCGCTCGCGGTGCCGGGCGCCGACCTGCGCCTGTTCGGCAAGCCGGAAAGTTTTGCGAAGCGGCGCATGGGCGTCGCGCTGGCGACCGGCGCGACCGTCGACGAAGCCCGCGAACGCGCGAAGCGTGCCGCCGCGGCCGTCCGGCCCGTGTCGGCGCGCTGACGTATCCAGGAGACGACGATGACGCCGAAGTGGCTGCGTATCGGAAAGCTGGCCGCCGCGCTGGCGCTTGCCGCGAGTCTCGCGGGTTGCGGCCTCGCGGCCGCACCGTGCCGGGTGGCCTCGGCCGGGCTCAAGATCGTGCCGCTGGTCGGCCATGTCGCAGCCGCACCGACCGACGCGTGTGCCGACGTCATCGATCCCTGATCACGATACCCGACGCGATCGCCAACAATCATCGCGCGCCCCGCGAAGGCGCGTTTCCACTCGTCTCGTGAGAGAACCTGCATGATCCGCCAAACCCTCGCCACGCTCGCGCTCGCCGGCTCTGCCGTTTCCGTCGCGCATGCCGCGCAACTGACCGTCGAAGAGATCGACGCCGATTCGCGCCAGTTCGCCGTCTACCAGTGCGCGAACCAGAAGCAGTCCGTGCGCGTGTCGTACTGGCTCGCGGGCAACGGCCAGAGCTTCGCGCTCGTGCCGGTCAACGGGAAGCAGATGCTGTTCGTCGACACCGTGTCGGCGTCGGGTGCGCGCTACCAGGCCGGCCGCTATACGTGGTGGACGAAAGGCAAGGAAGCGACGCTGCGCGACGAGATCGCCGACCAGAATTCGCCGCCGCTGCTGGGCGACTGCGTGCAGGTCGAGAAGAAAAAGAAGAAGGGCTGAGCGCCCGGCGCGGACGTGGATCGTGCACCGCCGGCGCCTGCCGGCGGCCGGCTCCCGGGCCTGACGGCCGGGCATGCAGGCCGGCAGCGGGCCGGCAGCGGGCGATCCGGCACGGCGATCCGGCACGGCGATCCGCGATCCGGCCCCTGATATTCTCCACTGGCCGATTGGAATAGTCAGACCGGGCAGCCAGTCGACCGCGCAGGCCTGCCCGGGCCCGCCGCACGAACCGCTGTTACGGCCGTTCGCGGCGTTGTCACGGACAGTTGGCCGCGCAGTGCTACAATACGCCCCTTTCCGCCGGCATTCGCGCCGAACGGAGTCCGCACGGCCTGGCGTCCAGCGTTCGCATTGAACCGGTCCCAAGCGCCAGAGCGGCGCCGCGCGGCGCGCCGCGGCTCCGTCTATTTCCGAATTGTGATGAGCGCAGGCCCGGCCGGCCTGACGCACGATGTCCCCGCCGCGCCTTTTGAGCGAAACGCCACCATGTCCGATTCTGTCGCCAAGCCCGTCGACGCAACCTTCGATCAATTCGGCCTTGCCGCCGATATCCTGAAAGCCATTGCGGAGCAGGGCTATACGACGCCGACGCCGATCCAGGCGCAGGCCATCCCGGTCGTGCTCGCCGGCCGCGACGTCATGGGCGCCGCGCAAACGGGCACCGGCAAGACCGCGAGCTTCTCGCTGCCGATCATCCAGCGGCTGCTGCCGCAGGCCAACACGAGCGCGTCTCCGGCGCGCCACCCGGTGCGGGCGCTGATCCTCACGCCGACCCGCGAACTCGCCGACCAGGTCGCCGCGAACGTGCACGCGTATGCGAAGCACACGCCGCTGCGCAGCGCGGTCGTGTTCGGCGGTGTCGACATGAACCCGCAGATGGCCGAACTGCGCCGCGGCGTCGAGATCCTGATCGCGACGCCGGGCCGCCTGCTCGACCATGTGCAGCAGAAGACGGCGAATCTCGGCCAGGTGCAGATCCTCGTGCTCGACGAAGCCGACCGGATGCTCGACATGGGCTTCCTGCCCGATCTGCAGCGCATCCTGAATCTGCTGCCGAAGGAGCGCCAGACGCTGCTGTTCTCGGCCACCTTCTCGGGGGAAATCAAGAAGCTCGCGTCGACCTACCTGCGCAACCCGCAGACGATCGAAGTCGCGCGCAGCAACTCGACGAACGCGAACGTCACGCAGATCGTCTACGACGTCGCCGAAGGCGACAAGCAGGCGGCCGTCGTGCAGTTGCTGCGCGATCGCGGCCTCAAGCAGGTGATCGTGTTCTGCAACAGCAAGATCGGCGCAAGCCGGCTCGCGCGCAATCTCGAGCGCGACGGCGTGGTCGCGTCGGCGATCCACGGCGACAAGACGCAGATCGAGCGGATGCAGGCGCTCGACGCGTTCAAGCGCGGCGAGATCGAGGCGCTGGTCGCGACCGATGTGGCCGCGCGCGGCCTCGACATCGCCGAACTGCCGGCCGTGATCAACTTCGACCTGCCGTTCAGCGCGGAAGACTACGTGCACCGGATCGGCCGTACCGGCCGTGCGGGGGCGACAGGCGACGCGCTGTCGCTGTGCAGCCCGAACGAGCGCAAGCAGCTCGCCGATATCGAGAAGCTGATCAAGCGTCCGCTCGAAATGCAGACGCTCACGCTCGACAAGCCGGCGCGTCATCGTCACGACGAGCGCGGCAACGACCGCGGCGGCGATCGCAACAGCGAGCGCGGTGGCGAACGGAGCGGCGAGCGCGGCGGCCGTCGCGATCGCGACGAGCATCGCGGTGCGTCGGGGCGCCGGTCGGGCGGTTCCGAGCGTGGTCATCACCGTCGCCACGAAGCGCCGGTCGACGATTTCTTCCTGAAGCCGTACGAGCCGTCGGCGCCGGCGAAGCAGCACGACGACGCGCAGCCCGCGCAGCAGCCCGAGAAGAAGGGGCCGAAGCGTCAGGTCGCCGCACTGCTCGGCGGGTTCGGGATGCCGCGCAAGCCGTCGGCATAAGCCAGGCGGACGTGACGGTGCGGCGCGCGAGCGCCGCAAGTAGAGCGGGTGCATGCGATGAGCATGTGCCCGTTTTTCATTGGGGCCGCGGTTCGAAGAGGGGGCGAAAGAGGGCGCGGGCGGCGAGCGATGCAGCCGGTATCCGGCAGGTCTCGACCGCCGCGAAACCGGCGCGCTGCCGCGCGTTAGCCGGCCTGCGGCCCGAAGCGCGTCGCCCACGCGGCCGTTGCGGCTGCGTAGAACGCATCGAGCGTCGTGCCTGCGAGCGCGCCGTCGGGCGCGAGGCCCAGGTGTGCGGCCGCTGCCTGCAGCGCAGGCAGCGGATCGTCGCGTTCGAGCGCGGTCGCGCCCGTCTGCTTGCTGAGCTTGTCGCCGTTCGCATCGACGACGACGGGCACGTGCAGGTACTGCGGCGTCGGCACGCCGAGGCAGTGCTGCAGGTGGATCTGGCGCGCGGTCGAGTCGAGCAGGTCGGCGCCGCGCACGACGTGCGTGATGTGCGCATCGGCATCGTCGACGACGACCGCGAGCTGATAGGCCCATTGCCCGTCCGCGCGCTTCAGCACGAAATCGCCGACTTCGGTCGCGAGGTTCTGCGATTGCGCGTGCTGCCAGCGATCGTCGAACGTGACGATCGCGTCGTCGCCGTCCGGCACGCGCAGCCGCCACGCGCGCGCGGGCTTGCCGTGCAGGCCGGTGCGGCAGGTGCCCGGGTAGGCGAGCGTCGTGTGGCGCTCGTGCGCGGCGCGCAGCGAATCGGCGATTTCCTTGCGCGTGCAGCCGCACGGATAGACGAGCCCGGCCGCGACGAGCCGTTCGAGTGCGGCCGTATAGGCGGCATCGCGCGTGCTTTGCCAGACGGGTGGCTCATCGGGCGTCATGCCGAAATGCGCGAGTGTCGCGAGGATGTCGTCGGCCGCGCCGGGCACCGTGCGCGGGCCGTCGAGATCCTCGATCCGCACGAGCCATGCGCCGCCGTGTGCGCGCGCGTCGAGCCAGCTCGCGAGCGCGCCGACCAGCGAGCCGAAGTGCAGCGGGCCGGTGGGCGACGGTGCGAAGCGGCCGCGATAGGCAGTCATCGGGGCGAAGCGGCCGCGATAGGCAGTCATCGGGGCGCCGCGGGGCAGCGCGCGGTCAAGCGGCGCTGGCTGCCGGTGCGCAGGCCGGGCACGACTGGCCGGGCACGTAGCTCGGCGACTGTTGCGCTTCCGGCGTGACGACCGCGCGGCACGCGAAGCACGTGACGTTCTCGGTGGGCTGGAGTTGCGGGTTCAGCGCGGTGCGGTAGTCGAACACGAAGCAGTCGCCGTGATAGTGCGCGCCGCCGACTTCCTCGAAGTACTTCAGGATCCCGCCTTCGAGCTGATACACGTTCTCGATGCCGATTTCCTTCATGTGGATCGCGGCTTTCTCGCAGCGGATGCCGCCCGTGCAGAACGACACGACCGTCTTGCCTTCGAGGTCGGCGCGGTTCGCGTCGATCACTTCCGGGAATTCGCTGAACTTGTCGATCCGGTAGTCGAGCGCGTCGTCGAACGTGCCGACGTCGACCTCGAATGCGTTGCGCGTGTCGAGCATCACGACCGGGCGGCCCGTGTCGTCGTGGCCGCGGTCGAGCCACGTCTTCAGCGTGCGCGCGTCGACGAACGGCGCGCGGCCGAGCTCCGGCTTGATCGCCGGCTTCTTCATCGTGATGATTTCGCGCTTCAGGCGCACGAGCATGCGGCGGAACGGCTGCGAGTCGGACAGGCTTTCCTTGAACTGCAGCGACGCGAACTTGCCTTCGAACAGCGGATCGTGGCGGATGTACGCGATGAACGCGTCGGCGGCTTCGCGCGTGCCGGCGATGAACAGGTTGATGCCTTCCGGCGCGAGCAGGATCGTGCCGCGCAGTCCGAGTTCGTTGCAGCGGGCGGTGACGAGCGGGCGCCATTGCTCGTTCGTGTCGAGCGACACGAAGTGGTAGGCGGCGAGGTTGACGATGGTCATGTTGGTCCGACGGGAAAACGGCCGCACGGCGGCCCGCAAAAAAGGGTGCGAAGCCGGGGCGTTGATTCGAAAAACCGTATTATCCCGCAAACCGCGCTCGGGCCGGCACCCGGCCGTTCGGCCAGCCGCGCGGCGTGCGGTCGCGGGCATCGGCCGAACGGCCAGCGCGGGGATTTTTTGGGCAGCGTGCGCGGCGGGGCGGCTACAATAGCGCCCATGTCAGATCCCCGCTTCGTCCATCTTCGCGTTCACTCCGAATTCTCGATTGCCGACGGCATCGTGCGCATTGACGACATCGTCAAGGCGGCGGCCGCAGACGGTCAGGGCGCGCTCGCGCTCACCGATCTCGGCAATGCATTCGGCCTTGTCCGTTTCTACCAGGAAGCCCGCGGCAAGGGCATCAAGCCGATCGCCGGCTGCGACGTCTGGATCGCCAATCCGGACGACCGCGACAAGCCGTCGCGGCTGCTGCTGCTCGTCAAGGACAAGGTCGGCTACCTGAATCTCTGCGAGCTGCTGTCGAAGGCGTGGCTCACGAACCAGTACCGCGGCCGTGCGGAACTCGACGCGAGCTGGCTCGACGGCGAGCTCGCGCAGGGGCTGCTCGCGCTGTCGGGCGCGCAACAGGGCGATATCGGGCTCGCGCTTGCCGCGGGCAATGAAGAAGCCGCGCGCCGTCACGCCGAGCGCTGGGCGAAGGTGTTCCCGGGCGGCTTCTACATCGAGCTGCAGCGTTACGGCCAGCCGGGCGCCGAGGCGTACATCCAGCAGGCCGCGACGCTCGCCGCGGCGCTGAAGCTGCCGGTCGTCGCGACGCACCCGACGCAGTTCATGACCGACGACGATTTCACCGCGCACGAGGCGCGCGTGTGCATCTCGGAAGGCGACATCCTCGCGAACCCGCGGCGCCAGAAGCGTTTCACGACCGACCAGTATTTCCGCACGCAGGACGACATGGCCGCGCTGTTCGCCGACCTGCCGTCGGCGATCGCGAACACGGTCGAGATCGCGAAGCGCTGCAACCTGAAGCTCGAGCTCGGCAAGCCGAAACTGCCGCTGTTCCCGACGCCAGACGGCATGTCGCTCGACGACTACCTGGTCCAGCTGTCGAAGGAAGGGCTCGAGACCCGTCTCGCGCAGCTGTATCCGGCCGAAGCCGAGCGCGACGCGCAGCGCGACACGTACTACAAGCGCCTCGAATTCGAGTGCGGGACCATCACGAAGATGGGCTTCCCGGGCTACTTCCTGATCGTTGCGGACTTCATCAACTGGGCGAAGAACAACGGCGTGCCGGTCGGCCCGGGCCGCGGCTCGGGCGCGGGTTCGCTGGTCGCTTACGCGCTCGGCATTACCGACCTCGACCCGCTGCGCTACAACCTGCTGTTCGAGCGCTTCCTGAACCCGGAACGGGTGTCGATGCCCGACTTCGACATCGACTTCTGCCAGCACGGCCGCGATCGCGTGATCCAGTACGTGAAGGAGAAGTACGGCGCGGACGCCGTGTCGCAGATCGCCACGTTCGGCACGATGGCTGCGAAGGCGGCCGTGCGCGACATCGGCCGCGTGCTCGACCTCGGCTACATGTTCACCGACGGCGTCGCGAAGCTGATCCCGTTCAAGCCGGGCAAGCACGTGACGATCGCCGACGCGATGAAGGAAGAGCCGCAGTTGCAGGAGCGCTACGACCACGAGGACGAAGTGCACCAGCTGCTCGATCTCGCGCAGCGCGTCGAAGGCCTCACGCGTAACGTCGGGATGCACGCGGGCGGCGTGCTGATCGCGCCCGGCAAGCTGACCGATTTCTGCCCGCTGTACACACAGGGCGACGACGGCGGCGTGGTCAGCCAGTACGACAAGGACGACGTCGAAGCCGTCGGCCTCGTGAAGTTCGACTTTCTGGGTCTCACGACGCTGACGATCCTCGACTGGGCCGAGCGCTACATCCGCCGCCTCGATCCGTCGAAGGCCGACTGGTCGCTCGCGCAGGTGCCGCTCGACGATCCCGCCTCGTTCCAGATCCTGAAGAAGGCCAACACGGTCGCCGTGTTCCAGCTGGAAAGCCGCGGGATGCAGGGCATGCTGAAGGATGCGCAGCCCGACCGGTTCGAGGACATCATCGCGCTCGTGTCGTTGTATCGTCCGGGCCCGATGGACCTGATCCCGAGCTTCTGCGCACGGAAGCACGGCCGCGAGAAGGTCGACTATCCGGATCCGCGCGTCGAACCCGTCCTGAAAGAGACCTACGGCATCATGGTCTATCAGGAGCAGGTGATGCAGATGGCGCAGATCATCGGCGGCTACTCGCTCGGCGGCGCGGACTTGCTGCGTCGCGCGATGGGCAAGAAGAAGCCCGAGGAGATGGCCAAGCACCGCGAGATCTTCGCCGAGGGCGCGGCAGCGAACGGCCTCACGCGCGAGAAGTCCGACGAGATCTTCGACCTGATGGAGAAGTTCGCGGGCTACGGCTTCAACAAGTCGCACGCGGCTGCCTACGCACTGCTCGCGTACTACACCGCGTGGCTGAAGGCGCACCATCCGGCCGAATTCATGGCGGCCAACATGACGCTCGCGATGGACGACACCGACAAGGTGAAGATCCTGTTCGACGATTGCATCGTGAACAACCTCGCCGTGCTGCCGCCCGACATCAACCAGTCGCGTTACCGCTTCGAGCCGGTCGCCGAAGCCGACGGCAAGCGCTCGCGCACGATCCGCTACGGCCTCGGCGCGGTGAAGGGCAGCGGCCAGAACGCGATCGAGGAAATCCTGCGCGCCCGCGAGGAAAAGGCGTTCACCGACCTGTTCGACTTCTGCGAGCGGATCGACCGGCGCGTGGTCAACCGCCGCACGGTCGAGGCGCTGATCCGTGCCGGCGCGTTCGATTCGCTGAATACGAACCGTGCGCAGCTGATCGCGTCGGTGCCGCTGGCGATGGAGGCGGCCGACCAGGCCGAGGCGAACGCGATGCAGGCCGGCCTGTTCGACATGGGCGCCGAGTCGCCGCACGCGCATGCGCTCGTCGACGAGCCCGCGTGGGACGACAAGCGCCGCCTGCAGGAAGAGAAGGGCGCGCTCGGCTTCTACCTGTCCGGCCACCTGTTCGACGCGTATCGCGACGAGGTGCGCCGCTTCGTGCGGCAGAAGGTTGGCGACCTGAAGGAAGGGCGCGACAAGCTCGTGGCCGGCATCATCGCGTCGCTGCGCACGCAGATGACCCAGCGCGGCAAGATGCTGATCGTGCTGCTCGACGATGGTTCGGGCCAGTGCGAGATCACGATCTTCAACGAGCAGTTCGAGGCGAACAAGGCGCTGTTCAAGGAAGACGAGCTGCTGATCGTGCAGGGGCAGGCGCGCAACGATGCGTTCACGGGCGGCATCCGCTTCACGGCCGATACCGTGATGGATCTCGAACGCGCGCGCAGCCGCTACGCGCAGGCCGTGCGGCTGACGATGAACGGCAACGCCGACGCGACCGCGCTGCGCCGTGTGCTCGAACCGCACGTGTCGAAGGACGATCCGGCGGCTGCGAACGTGATCGAAGCGCCTGCGCCGCGCGGCGGCGGGCGCGATGGTGGTCGCCGCCCGCAGGCGCCGCTGCCGAACGGACTCGCGGTCCAGGTCCACTACAGCAACGCGCGGGCACAGGGTGAGATGCGCCTTGGGGACGCATGGCGCGTGAAGCCGAGCGACGTGCTGCTCGCGGAGCTGCGTGCGGCGTTCGACGGCAGCGTCGTCGAAATCACGTACTGACACTGACCGCGCGTCCGCCGGACGGCTGTCGCGCCATGCGGCCCGTCGCATCGCCATCGTGCGGTGCGGCGGGCCGTTTTTCATGTTCGCGCGAGCGGGTCTTGGGCTGGCCATCCGGACGCTATACAATCCGGCGCTAGCCGCACGACTGCGGCGTCGACCGTCGCTCGTCCGGCGGGTGGCGCCGGTATCGCGCACATAAACGGGGGCGGATCCGTGCGGCAAGCGGCGACATGCGACAAGGCCGTCCCGGAACCGGATGCCGTGGAATGGCCCGTCGCGACGACAAAAAAACTGACAGTCACCACATGACCATGGCCAATGGGAACCCGACGCAGCGGATCCTCGTGATCCGGATTGATTTTCTGGGCGACATGCTGTGCACGACGGCGTTTCTCGGCGCGCTGAAGGCGCGCTGGCCCGGCGCGGAGCTGCATGTGGTCGCGAACCGCTACAACGCGGCCGCGCTGGCCGGAAACCCGGACGTGGACACGATCCACACCTACGTGTACAGCCGCCAATGCGAGCGCAACGACCGCCCCGGGCGGATGCGCGCATTCTTCGACCGCCTGCGGCTCGTGCGCCGCCTGCGTCGCTTGCGGTTCGACCTCGTGGTCGTGCCGAACGGCGGCATGCATCGCAGCAGCATGCAGTTCGCGCGTCAGATCGGCGCGAAGGATTGCCGCTGGCACGATGCGGAGACCGAATTCGACGATCGCAAGCCCGAGCATGTCGCGCAGCGGCCGATGTGCCACGAGGCGCTGTCGGGTTTCCGGCTGGTGCCCGAACTCGGCTGCGCCGATCTCGACCGTCTCGAGTTGTCGGTTCATCCCGACCGCGCGCTGCAGGATGCATGGTATCGGCTGCTTGGCGCGCGCACGAAGCCGCGCATCGGGCTGTTTGTGACGAACAAGGCAGCCGAGCGCCGCTGGCCGGTGGACCGCTGGCGCGACCTCGCCGAGCGCCTGGCGCCGAGTGCCGACGTGATCGTGTTCCGCGATCCGGCCATCGGCCATGCTCCAGAGGACGACTCGTGGCGCGACGTGTGCGCGCGCCATGTCGCGCCGTCGTCGGTCGCCGAACTGGTGGCTGCCGCGAGCCTGCTCGATGCGATCGTCTCGGCTGACAGCGCTCCCGTGCATCTCGCGTCGGCGCTCGGCGTGCCCGTCGCCGCGCTGTTCGAGGATCGTCCCGAGAAATACCTGCGCTGGCATCCGCTCGGCGTGCCGCACGTGATCCTGCGCGCCGGCGCGACCGTCGACGCGATCGGCGTCGACGCGGTCGAGCGCGCGGTGCTTCACCTGCTGCCGCAGGCCACCCATCGCGACGAACCGTTGGGCGACGCGGCACACACGCGGCCGGCTGCTGCCGACACGCCGATGATCATGACGGTCGCTTCGTAGCACCACGGGGATCGCAGGCACCGCGTACGGCATCGGCACTGGCGCGCGGTGCGCCTGCCGCCGGGGCCGCAACAGTGCCGCTGCACGGCCGATTCGCCATACCGCGCCGGCTGCTGCAAAATCCTGTACATTGCCAGCCTTGTTCAGCCAGCAGATACCCCCATTGCCGTGGCCCTGTTTTCTTCCGCCCGCCCGCCCAGAACCATCCTCGTTGCCGCACCGCGCCGCATCGGCGACGTGCTGCTGACGACGCCGCTCGTGCGCTCGCTGAAGGCACGCTGGCCGGAAGCGCAGATCGACATGCTGGTGTTTCGCGGCACCGAAGGCGTGCTCGAGCACAATCCGGACGTGCGTCGCGTGATCGTCGTCGCGCAGCGCGCGGGATTCCGCGAGCGGCTGCGCGACGCGCTGTCGATGTGGCGCCGCTACGATCTCGCGTGCGCGGCGCTGAGCTCCGACCGGCCGCGTTTCTACAGCTGGTTCGCGGGCCGCAAGCGGGTGGGCCTCGTCGATCCGAACCGCGTGACGTGGCTCACGCGGATGATGCTGAACGGGATCGCGATCAATCACCACGAATCCGCGCATACGGTCGTCAGCACGCTCGCGCTTGCCCCCGTGATCGGCATCGAGCCGGTGTCCGAGGTCGTCGCGCCCGGCATCGGCAGCGATCCGGCGCGGCGCGCGCGTTTCGACGCGTGGCTTGCCGAGTCGCCGGCGATTCGCGACGGCAGGCCGCTGGTCGTCCTGCATCCGTATCCGATGTTCCGTTACAAGCAATGGCGGCTCGACGGCTGGGTCGAGATGGTCGGCTGGCTGCGCGAGCACGGCTTCGCAGTCGCGCTGTCGGGCGGCCCGGCCGACAGCGAGCGCGAATATGCGGAGCAGATCGCGACCGAAGCGGGCGGCGACGTGCTGAACCTGGTTGGCCGCCTGACGTTCGGCGAAAGCGCCGAACTGGTGCGGCGCGCACGGCTCTTCATCGGACCCGACACCGGAGCGACGCACGTCGCGGCTGCGACGGGCACCGACACGATCGCGCTGTTCGGCCCGTCCGACCCCGTGCGCTGGGGGCCGTGGCCGCAGCACTGGCCCGCGACCGAGAATCCGTGGCCGCTGCGCGGCTCGGGACGGCACGGGAACGTGTGGCTGCTGCAGGGGGAGGGTGATTGCGTGCCGTGCCGGCACGAGGGCTGCGAGCGCAAGGTCGACAGCCGCAGCGACTGCCTTGTGCATCTCGGTGCGCAGCGCGTGAAAGCCGCGGCGGCCGAGATGCTCGGGCTGAATCCGCCGGGCCCGGCCGAAGCCCTCGTCGACACGTCGCGACTGCATCGCACTTGATCCGACTGACGCGCGGGAAGCGCGCGTTTTCCGCTGGTTGCCGGTGGCTTGTTTCGTGACGAGCCGCGCAGCCTGTTTCCTTCGAAGATGGCGAGCTCCGCGGTGGCCGAAGCCGGCCGCCAGCAGAGCGTATGCCGTTGCGCGTTACGCGCTGCGCCGGATCGCCGACGTCTCGCGCGGTAGCGCCTCGCCGCGCTCGCCGCAGCCGAGCAGGATGCCGGCCAGCAGCACGATCAGGTGCCCTTCGGCGAAATCGAGCAGTAGCGAATTCGCGAGACTGCCGATCGCGAAGATCGCGAGCCAGCCGAGCAGCAGATGCCGCGAGCGCGGATCGAGCGCGCGGCTGCCGCGTGCGATCTGCACGATCAGGTTGACGAACAGCAGCAGGCCGAGCGTGCCGAGCTGCACGGCCATCAGCAGGTATTCATTGTGCGGGTTCGACGTGAGCTGGCCTTCGGCCGCCGTCTTGCCGGCCGTCAGCCGCTCGAACTCCGACTCGAGGCCGCCCGCGCCATAGCCGAGCACGGGGCGCTGGCGATAGAGCTCGAGCCCTTTCTTGTACCACTCGAGGCGCAGCCCGGTGGACGTGGCTGCGTCGCTCTGCCGGTATTGCTGCACTTCCGTCACGACCTTCACGAGCCGGCCGTTGTGAACCGTGCACGCGGCGACCACGAGCGCGACACCGGCCAGCACGAACACGCCGGCGGCGAGCCCCGCGCGCAGCGGCGACTGCCGGCGCAGCAACAGCACGAAACGCACGGCGACGACGAGGATCAGTAGCAGCGCGATGACCTGCCCGGTGCGCCCCTGCAGCATCACGAACACGTTGACGAGCGACCACGCGGCGATGCCCGCATACGCGGCGCGCGACAGCGCCGTGCGGGCCGCCAGCGCGAGATCGGCCGCCTGGTAGAACAGCAGCGCGCCGAACATGCCGGCGGCGATATGGTTCTTGAACACCCAGGCGCGCGACAGCGGCAGCTCGGTCGAGTGCGCGGGCCCGATCGAGGTCAGGCCGAGATAGTTGGTCGTCGACAGCAGCAGGATCACGCACAGCGTGCCGAACCAGCAGCGCTGCACGATCGGCGCCCAGTTCGAATGACGGAAGGCGAGCACGGCGAACGGCAGCAGCAGCAGCTTGTCGTACTTGGCGACCCAGTTCCACGCCTTGTTGTGCGGCGCGACCGTATAGGTGACGCTGGCGGCGAGCGCGGCCAGGATCAGCAGCGCCGCGAGCGAAGCCGGGTCGGTGACGAACGAGCGCAGGTCGCGCCAGAATTCGGGGGAAATCACGAGCGCGGCGGCGAACAGCCCGCAGAACACGTTGGTCAGCGCGGTCGAGACGGGGACCATGCAGAGCGCGGCAACGGCGAATGCGCGGGCGGCCGTCAGGCGCCGCGAGGCGGGAGCAGAAAACGAAAGCATCGGAACCTGTCGAATGAACGAATGCGGCTTGCGGACATCGTGCTGCGCGCCGCGCGCCCCGGCGGGAGATCCGGGACGAACGGCGCAGAGTATACGCGAAGCAGGCGGCGTTTCCGTGCGGTTTTCGGGGCCCGATCAGCTGAACGCGCGCTTGATCCGCGAGCGCAGCAGCGCGCGCTTCAGGCGGCCGTCGACTGCCGGCGCGTCGAGCGCGATGCGCGTGCCGGCCGGCTCGCCGCGATGCAGGTAGTAGCGGTCGAACGTCGCCTGGGTCATGCCCCATTTGTTCAGGAACTGGCGGCGGCCGTCGTTCTTGACGATCTTGCCCGTGCTCTTCTGCTGGAAGTGGTAGACGAGGCTGTCGCCGACGCCGACGAAGATCCGGCAGCCGGCATCCCAGAATTTCATCGAGAAGTCGTTGTCGCTGCTCATGCCGGGCGACAGTTCGCTGCTGTAGCCGCCGATCCGGTTCCACCAGTCGCGGTGCACGAGCGTCGGCGGCCAGGTCGAGCCGAGCCAGTCCGCGCGCACGAGCTTCGGGGCCGCTTCGACGAGGCCCGCCGCGTCGAAATGTTCGGCGTCGCGGCCGAAATTGCTGACCACGACGCACGGGTTGCGTGTGTCGACCGGCTCGACCATCGTGCCCGACAGCATGAAGAGGTCGGTCGGCATCTGTTCGATGCGGCGCACGAGCGCCGTGTCCCAGCCTGGGCAGCAGAACATGTCGTCGTTCATGTAGACGACGTAGTCGCGCGTTGCGCGCGCGGCGGCCCAGTTCACCGCGTGGCAGATGCCGATATTGGTCGGCGACGCTGTGTGTTCGATGCCTTCGCTGCGCACCCAGTCGAGCGTGCCGTCCGAGCCGTCGTTCACGTGCACGATGATCTGGTGGTCGTACGCGGAGTGGCGGCGCAGGCTGTCGACGACGAGCTTGAGGTACGGCAGGTTGTTCCAGGTCGGAATGATGATGGAGAACATGGCAGTCGGATTCGGTGGTCGTCGTGGCGGGCGGCGCGTGGCGCCGCCGGTCGGGCGGGCACGCGCGGCGCGGCCGGCCCGGCATTGTAACGCCGGGCCGGCCGCGTGCCGGGCGGGCGCTCAGCGCGCCCGTTCGTGGCCGAGCTTCAGGAAGCGGTAATACACGGTCTCCGCGTTGAACACGGCGATCATGAAGCCGGCGCGGCCGTCGAGGAAGCCGCGCCGCAGCACGTAGGTGCGCACGAACGCCCATGCGCCGCGCGCGAGCGCCTTGCCGAAGCCGCCGCGCTGGCCGGCCGCGCGGCGCTGGCGCGCGCCGGCCGTCGAATACGCGTCGAGCTTGCGCACGACGGCTTCGAAATCCTCGTACGAGTAGTGCATCAGCTTGCCGGACAGGCGCTGCGCGGCGCCATCGAACACGAGGCGCTCGTGCACGAGATCGTCCGAGAAGCGCGCGGCGCCGCGCCGGAACAGGCGCGGGATCCAGTCCGGATACCAGCCGCTGTGATGGATCCACTGGCCACAGAAGCTCGACAGACGGTCGACCGCATAGACCTGCGCAGCCGGTGCGCGGATCGTGTCGCGGATCGACTGCGCGAGTTCCGGGGTGACGACTTCGTCGGTATCGAGGGACAGGATCCAGTCGGTGTCGAGCGCGTCGACCGCGCGGTTCTTCTGCGGGCCGAAGCCCGGCCAGTCGCGCTCGACGATCACGCGCGCGCCGTGCGCCTGCGCGATCGCGACGGTATCGTCGGTGCTGCCGCCGTCGATGACGACGACGTCGTCGGCGAACGACAGCGCGGCAAGGCACTGCGCGAGCCGCGCGGACGCGTTGAGGGCGATGAGGGCGACGCCGAGGGAGGGTTCAGCCATGAAATCGTCGGAAAGGCGGAGAAAACGGTGAGCGGCAGTATACCCGCGGCCCGGCCGCTGCCCGCGTCGGCCATGACCGTGCCGGCCGGGGCGGTACGGCTATAATGTTGAGCCCTTTTCGGCACCTGCCCGACAGGGCGAAATCCCGGGCGGCCACGTCCGGGCGCCGCTTCGCGGCTCAAGAAGGATTGCCTTGGAAACCCAGAACACTCTTCGCAAACCGATGGACGGCACGGGCACCTCGCCGGTGACGGTCCTCAAGCGCCTGTGGCCGTACATCCGGCCGCTGATCGGCATCGTGGTGCTCGCCGTGATGACGATGGGCGTCGTCGCGGCCACCGAGGCCGGGATCCCGGCGCTGCTCAAGCCGCTCCTCGACCATGGCTTCGGCTCCCATGGCAGCGACAGCGCGAAATGGTACGTGCCGATCGCGGTGATCGGCCTCGCGCTCGTGCGCGGCGTATCGCAGTACGCGTCGAATTACCTGCTCAACTATGTATCGAACCGCATCCTGCTGCAGTTGCGGCTCGAGATGTTCCAGCGGATGCTCCACACGGGCGCGTCGTTCTTCCAGCGCGAAACCGCGAGCACGGTGATCAACGCGATCGTGTTCGAGGTCAACCAGATCCTGTCGGTGCTGACGGGCGTGATGGTGACGCTCGTGCGCGATTCGCTGACGGTGATCTTCCTGCTCGGCTACCTGTTCTACCTGAACTGGCGGCTCACGCTGATCGTCGCGGTGATCCTGCCCGGCATCGGCTGGCTCGTCAGCAAGATCAACCGTCGCCTGCGCCGCCTGAACCGCGAGCACCAGACGCTGACCAACGAGCTGTCGTACATCGTCGAGGAGACGGTCGGCGGCTACAAGGTCGTCAAGGTGCACAACGGCGAAGCGTACGAGATGGACCGCTTCACGCAGATGAGCAAGCGCCTGCGCGGCTACGCGATGCGCATGACGATCTCCGGCGGCCTTGCTCAGCCGCTTACGCAGTTCCTCGCGTCGATCGCGCTCGCGGTCGTGATCACGATCGCGGTCGTGCAGTCGTCGAACGACCAGACGACGGTCGGCGGCTTCGTCGCGTTCGTCACGTCGATGCTGCTGGTGATCTCGCCGCTCAAGCACCTGATCGACGTCAACCAGCCGCTGCAGCGCGGGATGACGGCTGCCGAACTGATCTTCGGACTGATCGACGAACCGGCCGAGCCGCAGGGCGGCAGCCGGCTGCTGCCGCATGCGCGCGGCGAGATCGAGTTCCGCAACGTGTCGTTCGACTACGGCGCGGCCGAGCGGCCGACGCTCGACCGCATCTCGTTCAAGGTCGCGCCCGGTGAAATGATCGCGCTTGCGGGCCCGTCCGGCAGCGGCAAGACGACGCTCGTGAACCTGCTGCCGCGCTTCTTCGACCCGACCGACGGCGCGATCCTGGTCGACGGCGTGCCGGTTGCCGACTACGACCTCCATGCGCTGCGCGGCCAGATGGCGATGGTCAGCCAGGACGTCGTGCTGTTCAACGACACGATCGCCGCGAACGTCGCGTATGGGCAGACGCCCGACCGCGCGCGCGTGCAGGCCGCGCTCGAGGCGGCGAACCTCGCCGATGCGGTCGCGGCGATGCCCGACGGGCTCGACACGCTCGTCGGCGGCAACGGGATGCGGTTGTCCGGCGGCCAGCGCCAGCGGCTCGCAATCGCGCGCGCGATCTACAAGGACGCGCCGATCCTGATTCTCGACGAAGCGACGTCGGCGCTCGACTCGGAATCGGAGCGCCACGTGCAGGCCGCGCTCGAACGGCTGATGGAAGGCCGCACGACGCTCGTGATCGCGCACCGGCTGTCGACGATCGAGCGTGCGGACCGCATCCTCGTGCTCGAGGCCGGCAAGATCGTCGAAGAGGGCAGCCACGACGAATTGCTGCGCCACGGCGGCCTCTACGCGCACCTGCACCGGATCCAGTACCAGCAGCAGGCGGCGTAACGCGCGGTCAAGTGGCCGCGCGGTACCGTGTGCTAGTCTTCTTTGGGTAGTTCGCGTGGTTTCGTTCGACGTGACAACACGGAGGGAAGGCACGATGAAGAAGATGCACGGGATGATGCTGGCCGCGCTGATCGCGGCGGGTTTCGCCGCGCCGGCCGCGATGGCGCAGGACCACGACAACCACCACGACCAGGGCGGCCACGGCATGCAGCGCGGCCATGGCCCGAAACACATGCCGCCCGGCCAAATGCGCCATGCGGACGACGTGCCGCCGCGCTGGGCCGACCAGCCGCGCCGCGAGTGGCACAAGGGCGACCGGCTTCCCCCCGAGTTCCGCGACCGCCAGTACGTGATCGACGACTGGCGCGGCTATCGCCTGAGCCCTCCGCCGCGCGGCTATCAATGGGTCGGCGTCGGCGGGGATCACCTGCTGGTGCAGATCGGCTCCGGCATCGTGCTGCGGATCGGCGACTGACCTTGCCGATCGCCCGGCACGCATCGCGATGCCGCGATGCGTGCCGGGCTGCCGCGTCACTTTGCCGCTGCGTGGCGGAACCAGCGGCGCTCGATCTTCGACATCACCCAGCACACGCCCAGCGCGCACACGGTGCCAAGCGTCACTTCGCCGAGCCGCATCAGCGGAATGTCCCACAGCGGGCCGTTGCCCGGAAACAGCAGCACGATCGTCGCGGTCACGCCGCCGAGCCGGGCCGCGCTACCGACATTCAGGCACCAGCAGCAGACGATCACGACCGCGACGGTAATCGCATACGCGGCGAGGCGGTCGCCGCCGAGCGCCGCACCGGCGAAGCCGAGCACGCCGCCGACCATCGCACCGACGAACTGGTCGCGCGACAGCGACATCGTGTCCGAGTAATTGTGCTGCGTCACGGCGATCGCGGTGATCGAGGCCCACACGGCCTGTTCGGTGTGCAGCGCGTGGCCGATCACGTACGCGAGGCACGCGCCGCACACGGCCTGCAGCGCCATCAGCCCGCCTTGCACGAGGCGCTCGCTGAATGACAGTCCCTTGAACAGATCGAAGATCGACTGCTGGATCTGCTGGCGGGCTTCGTTGAGTGTCCTGATCGTATCCATCATGTGTTGGCCAAGAAGCGGGTAACGGCGCCGCGCGGGCGTCAGTGCGCCTGTTCGGGCGATGCGGCGGCCGGTTCGTCGGCCGCCGAGTCGCCGTTCTCGACACGCGTTTCGGGCATCACGAGCCAGACCAGCAGCACCGCCAGCGCTCCGGCACCCGCAAGCCCGAAGAAGCTGACCGCGTTGCCGAAGTGATCGGCGACGTAGCCGGCCGCGGCCGTGCTGAGCGTCGCGCCGATCCCGGCCGCGAGCCCGAACAGCCCGATGCACAGGTTGTAGCGGCCCTTGCCGCCCGCGACGTCGGCCGCGATCAGCGGCAGCATCACGCCGAACACGGCCGCGCTGATGCCGTCGAGCATCTGCACGGGCACCAGCAGGTACGGGCTACTCACGCCGGCGAACAGCAGCGCGCGCACCGGCAGCGCGGAGAAGCCGAGCAGCAGGATCGGCCGGCGCCCCCAGCGTTGCGCGGAGCGCCCGACCCACGGCGACAGCATCGCGACGATCGCCTGCGGCACGATGATGCACGCGGCGATCACGAGCTGCACGTTCTCGCCCATCCCGGCCGTGACTTCGCCGGCCGCGAGGTTCAGCATCGCCGCGTTCGACAGGTGGAACAGCACGACGCACGCCGCGAAGATCAGCATCCGGCGGTCGCGCAGCAGTTCGAGGAGCGTTTCGCGTTCGCCGGCTTCGTCACGGTCGTCGGGCTTCGACGACTGCGGGATCACTTCGTGCGTCGGCTGGATCATCGCAAGCGCGAACAGCGCGGGCAGCGCGAGCACGGCAGTCAGCCAGAACACCGCGCGCGCGGAGAAGTATTCGCCGGTGAGCCCCATCAGGCCCGCCGCGACCGCGCTGCCGATCGATGCCCAGCGCGCGTTGCGGCCGAGCCGGTCGCCGAGGTCGGCGCGGCCGACGAGCGAGAACGAGATCGCGGCCATCGCCGGCACGAGCATGCAGCTCGCGAAACCGTGGAACACCTCGGCGGCGATCACCGGCACGATCGTCGGGCTCGACGCGAGCAGCACCGCGGACAGGATGATGGCCGCGATCGCCCACGCGGCCGCGCCTTTCTTGTTCTTCAGCGCATCGACGGCCGCGCCGCCGGGCACCTGGCTGACCATCGCGCTGATCGTGCCGATCGACAGCACCATGCCGATCTCGCCCTGCGTCCACTTGTGCGACGCGAGGTAGGACGCGATGAACGGACCGAACCCTGTTTGAACGTTTGCAACGAAGAAGTTGAGCCAGTCGAGGGACCGGAGACTGCGTACGCTGACGGAATGCTTGATCGTCATCGGGTCGCACTCGCAGACGAAGCCGGCACCGGTGCCGGCGCGACGGGCGGGAAGACCGCGACGATCGGCTTGTCGGCCGCATAGGGCGGCGACGCCTTGATCTGTGCGTCGTTCAGGTCGAGCTGCGGGCGCAGCGCCTTGTCGCGCGTGACGAAGCGCAGCGCGCCCCAGCTCGCGGCGATCGAACGGCGGTCGGTATTGACGAGGCCGCCGAGATCGAGCACGACCGCCTGCGGCTGCGACGCGCGGTCGATCAGCACGTCGACGACGCGGCCGATCTTCGTGCCGTTCGGGCGCTCGACCTCGCTGTCGAGCAGCGGCAGCCGCGTCGCGGGCGAAGCCGCGGCCGAACCCGACAGCGGAACGGCCTTGGGCCGCACGGCCGGCGGCAGGTCGCCCGACGGCACGTCGAGCACGATCGGCTCCTGTTTGCCGCCCGGCGTGAAGCGGAACGCGTTCCACGGGAAGATGACCTTGCGGTCGCCGACGCCCATGAAACCCTGCAGGTTGACGATCATCTCGCGCGGCTTGCCGCCCGCGTCGGTCACCATGTCGATCGCGCGGCCGATCACCTTGCCGTTACGTCGCGCGACTTCGCTGTCGAGCAACGCGTGGATCTGGGTGCGGTCGAGCGGGCGCGTCGCGACGATCGGCGCGGGCGGAGGCGGCGGCGGTGTCGGCGATTCGGGGCGCTGCACGGGCTTCGGCCGCGCGACTTCGCGGTGCGGCTTCTTCGGCGCTTCCGGTTCCTCCGGGTGCGTCGGCGCGGGCATGGGCGGCATCGTCAGCGGTTCGCCGGCGGTCTCCTCGACGGGCTCGACGAGCGCCTCGCTGATCGGCGCGGGCGGATTCTGGACCGGCAGCAGCCCGCAGCCGGACAGCAGCGCGGCAGCGCCGAGAATCAGGAAGACCGTCGAGGACGGCAACGACTTGCGGGATGCGGGAAACGGAAGTCCGCCGCTCATTGACACTCACTCCATGGGTCGGGGGCGGCCCGAGGGCACGCGGCTGGCGATGGATGGCGGGTGCGGGCGGCGCACCACGCGAGGTGAGATTTTAACGTGTCTTGCTTTCAGGACCGATTTCGATGGCTTGCTGGAGGCAGACTGTCGGGAAAAGGAAGGGATCGCGGGGGGCGGAAGAGGTTGGATACCGGCTTTGGCTTTGGGTGCGGTTTTGGCCAAGGCCAAGGCCAAGGCCAAGGCCAAGGCTGAGGCTGAGGCTGAGGCTGAGGCTGAGGCTGAGGCTGAGGCTGAGGCTGAGGCTGAGGCTGAGGCTGAGGCTGAGGAGGCGCCCGATCGTCTGCGACGATGCGGGCGCCGTGCCGGCCTGCCGCTTACTTGACCAGCGCGCCGAGCGTCGTCGTCACGGGTGCGAGCGCGCCGCCGCCGGTCTA
>NZ_JAAGPP010000142.1:0-23980 GCF_017104975.1 Burkholderia sp. Ac-20344 | reverse complement strand
CGGGCTTCACGCCCGCACGCTCCAGCACCGCGCGGATCACCGTCGCGCCCAGCTCGGGCGCCGCAATCTTCGCAAGCGAACCGCCGAATTTGCCGACCGCGGTCCGCGCGGCCGATACGATCACTACATCCGTCATGTCCAGTTCCTGCATCGAAATCAGTTCGTTGTTCTGACGCCGGCGCGAGCCGGCCTCGGCTGGCGATCGCGCATCTCGGGCCATCCGGCGCGATAGCGGTCGCACGCCGCCGTACGGCGCGCAGCACCCGTTCGCACGAGCGGCACACCGGTACGGCTCGCCGGGTCACCGGCGCCGTGCGGCAAACCGGACGTTCGCCTGGCGCCGCGCGGCACACGCGGCGTCAGGCGCCATCCGGCGCCGATCAATCGTGCCGCGCTAGTGCGCGACACGTACTTGCGTGGCTACGCGTTTACGCAGCCGATTCGCGTGCGGCCGCTGCGTCCTTGCGCGCGGCGGCAGCCGTTTGCTTGGCACCACGCGTGGCCGTTTCGCTGACCGCGTCGAAACCGCTCTGTGCGGCCTCGATCGCCTGACCCGTGGCTGCGCGCACGGAGTCGGCCGCGGCGGTTGCGGCGGACAGCGCCGAGTTCAGCGCGGCCACCACGGGCGCCGAACCGGCCGGCGCATGCTTCGACCATTCGCCGAGCACGTCCTTCAGGCGCTTGTCGTTCTGTTCGTATTGCGCTTGCGCGACCTTTGCCCATTCGGACTGCGTCGACACCGCGATGTCGAACAGATGGCGGCCGTACGACACGACCTTGCCGGCCGCTTCCTGCGGCACAGCAACCTGCTGCGCGAAACCCACGGCCGGGTTGCTGCTGTTGAACGCGTTCTTCAGCTTGTCCTCGTATTCCTCGAGCGCCGTCCGGGCCGCTTGCAGGTTGAGTTCGACGACAGCCTCGAAACCTTTGATCGCCGGACGGGCGACCGCAAACCACGCGGCGATACCGGATTGATATTCGGCGTTGAGTTTTTCGGGGGCAAATACGGACATCGGGCACGCTCCTGTTTGCAATGCGAGAGACGACGTAAAGAAAATTGGAAGTCGGATCGACAGCAGACTTCCTTATTGACAACCCGCCACTTATTGGAGCACGGGAAGGTGAAGGAGCCCATTCTAGATCGATTAATTGTCAATTAAATGGCATTAATGATAGGTGTAAACCCTTATTTCGATTCGGAGTGATTGCTGAAATCCCTGTCGTGCCGATATCCCGGACAAGACCGGGCATCACTTTATCCTGCAATGCATTCTTACCTTTTCACACAATAGCGGATCATGACGACGCGCAACATTTACAAATTCATTATTCCGCTTATTAGAAAACCGAGGCGCATTGAAAATGGAGCGGTCACTTACACAATATTTTTTCTCGATTTATTGTGAAATCGTTTTCGGAATTATTAATGATCGAGTTAATGATCGGATGAATTTCGGGTCGCAATGAAAAACGGCCGCGAGATGCGGCCGTGTCTCCAGCAGGCCGGCGCGGGATCAGCCGGCCAGCTCGCGATGCAGCGCGAGGAACTCCTGCGCGAGCTTATGCCCGGGCTCCAGATGGATCACCGGCTTGGACAGCTGATGCGACTCGCGGATCTTCACCGACGCCGACAGCTTCGACGCGAGCACCGGCAGCCCTTCTTCGACGAGTTCGTCGACCAGCCGCTGCGGCAGGCTCGCCCGCGGCTGGAACTGGTTGATGACGATCCCTTCCACCTCGAGCGCCGCGTTGTGGTCCTGCTGGATTTCCTTCACGTTCTCGAGCAGCGTGTACAGCGCGCGGCGCGAGAAATCGTCGCAGTCGAACGGGATCAGGCAGCGCTCGACCGCGATCAGCGCCGAGCGTGTATAGAAATTCAGCGCGGGCGGCGTGTCGATGTACACGGCGTCGTAGGTGTCGAGCTCGTTCAGCGCGTCGCGCAGCTTGTAGATCTTGTAGCGCGATTCGAGCTTGCCGTGCAGCGTGTCGAGATCCGGATGCGCGGGCATCACGTCGAGCCCTTCGAACGGGGTCGGATGGATGAACGACGCGACGTCGACCGGACGGAAGTTGAAGGTCAGCGCGGTTTCGAAGAAATCGGCGACGCCCGGCTGCGCGTCGGCCGCGGTGTCGCCAAGCAGGTAGCGCGTGGAGTTCGCCTGCGCATCGAGATCGATGACGAGCGTGCGCAGCCCTTCGCTCGCACTGATCGCCGCCAGGTTGCAGACGATCGTCGATTTCCCTACGCCGCCCTTCTGGTTGAATACGACCCGCCGCATTGTGTCTCCTCGATCGAAACGTCGAAAAGAGAAGCTTAGCCGGTCAATAATGGCGGTCGCGTGACGCAGGTCGAATTGCGTGCGATTGTGTACCGCACGCATCAACTGCGCGGCTGTGGCCCCGATACATACCGGTTGCCCGGCACGCTCCACCGCCACGGCAGATCCGTGCCGACGCGAATGCCGATGCGCGGCCCGCCCGCCAGATCGGTGGGCGGCGAGACGCCATCGTCGACGATCGCGAACCCTTCGTGCGCGCCGATCAGGTCGACACCATCCTGCGCGCCGCCGATCCCCATCGCCTGGGTCAGCCGCGCCGGCCCCCGGCACAGGTCGCGATCGCGCGTCTGCGGCGGCCGTGCCGCACGCATGTGTTCGAGCCCGTGCAGCGGCTCGAGCGCACGGATCAGCACCCCCGTTCCCGTGCCATCCGGGCCGCACACGCAGTTGCAGCACCAGTGCATGCCATAGGTGAAATAAACGTACAGGTGCCCCGGCGGCCCGAACATCGTCGCATTGCGCGGCGTCTTGCCGCGATAGGTGTGCGCGGCCGGGTCGATCGCGCCGGCATACGCTTCCACTTCGACGATCCGCCCGGCCCGGCCGTCCGCGGCCGCGAGGATCTTGTTGAGCAGTTGCGGCGCGACGTCGGTGGCCACGCGGTCGAAGAATGCGCGGGGCAGCACGGCGCCCGGCCACCGGGGCGCGGTTTCACGGCGCCGCATCCCGCCCCTCTAGTTGACGACCGGAAACGGACTTCGCCTGCAGACGAAGCTGACGGTATGCGTCGACCAGATCGTCGAGGCCGAACGCGAGGTTCCTGCCGCTGGGATTGGGCAGCACCCAGACGCTCGCCCCCTGCATGCGAGCCGGTTGCAGCCCCCACTCGACTTCCCGCCGACCGGAAAGCGCCGCGTACGCCGCCTTGCCGAGAAAAGCGACGAAGCGCGGCGCGTAGCGCGCCAGCTTCTGGTCGAACTCCGCGGCCGCGGCGATGAATTCCGCGCGCGAAAGCTGGTCGGCACTCGCGGTCGGCCGTTTCACCACCGCCGTCAGGCCGCAGCCATACCGAAGTATCGCGCGATCGTCCTGCGGCGAAATTTCCGCCGGCGTGAAGCCCGCGAGATGGATCACGCGCCAGAAGCGGTTGTTTCTCCCCGCGAAGTGATGCCCGGTCGCGGCCGCGGTCAGGCCCGGGTTGATCCCGCAGAACAGCACGTCGAGATGCGGAGCGATGAGGTCGGGAAGTTCGTCAGCCACGTTTTGCCTGGCGCGCAAGGAACAGCGACGTAAACGAAAGAAGGCCCGAAGGCCCGGGCCAAGCAGCTGGCTTGACTCGGACATTCGGGCCCGTCGTGATGCAGGTGTGCCGGCTTGCCGGTCAGAACGGTTATGCACACTAAAAAGTGTTGATAGAAGCCGGCTTTCCCTATGCCTTATAGCGGCCCTGACTTGCCACATAAATTTTTTGTAGGTTATCGCCAGCAAGCCACCTTGTCTAGAGCAGAAATTGGCCTTCAGGACGATTCTGTGGGTAGCTTATAGTCAAGGCGCTCTGGACAGTGGTCTGCCAAGCGCCAATATAGTCGCCAAATCTGGTTAGTGAATACCCACGTGTCACCACGGAACTCCTTGAAGAAAGCTCACGAGAGACTGCGACTCCGTGCCAATGAAGTGCTTGTCGGTAAGGCCCGGCGTAGCTCCCTTCGGCCTACCGATGACGACGCTCATGGGATCGCCAGGATAAAGGAACTGGCCGGTCACATTGATCTGAGCCTTGAGCGACTCCGATCTCTTCGTCGATACAGGGTCAGCAGGCTGAGCGTTGTTTTTCAGATAGTCGCCTGCTGCATTCCAACGTGCACTCCACTCAGATGCTACGAGAGGAGCAATGATTTCCTCAAGCGTCCCCTTTTTGCTGGCTTGGTCATGAAAGACGTAAAGCCCCACGGGATGCGAGCCTCTAACCCATTTGCCATGCGTCGGCGGTGGTAAGTTAGGCAGCAGTGCGGCGTACTCCGCCACAAAAGTCGACTCGCGCTGCGACAAAGACTCGTCAGCATCGAAGACAAACGCTGCAGCGATCTCCTTCACATCAGTGCCGAATGCCGGATTCAACATCGCGCTTACGTCGGCAAGCAGGTCGATCGCCGCCTGGGCCGCACCGTCTCCATGACATCGGACGAGCACGTAGAGCGTGTCGTTGGACTTTACGATGGCTTCAAAGGCCGGAGGCGGCGCATGCGCTGCCGCCTGCAACCTCAAGTCGTTGAGAGTACGAGTCGAATATCTCTTCGCAATAAAACTCTCAAGCTTAGGCTTGAGCGGATTCGCTGGATCGGGAACAGGCCCTAGCGGCGAAGGCAACTTCCCGATAGGGTCTCCAACCCAGGTCGCAGTCACGACTTGGCCAAGGCTGCGAACGATGAAAGTGACGTCGTGATTGCCCTCACAAAATACGAAGACAGCTTTCATCATAGCCTCCGCAGATCCACATCACCGAGCTCTACAGCCCGCTTAAGGTCTTCACCACTGAAGCGGACGACACTCTTTGTTGTTTTGCCCTCCCGCTTAAGAAGATAAGCAACAACCTCCTCTATCCGATACCCATTCAGCAAGAAAGCGTCGATGGTCTCCTTGCTGTGGGTAGAAACGAATATCTGGCACTCGAACTCAACGGCAAGTTCATGCACGAACTTTGTGAATTCGAGAAGAACCCCGGTATGCAGAGCGTTCTCAAACTCGTCAATGAGAACCACTCCCCCTCGCGCTCCAGCAACGAGAAGCCCTGTCAAGAAAATCCGCTGAATACCCTCACCAAACGAAGCAAGGTCCACAGCTTCGCCGAACGAGTCATGAGTCACTAGAAAGCGGCGGTACTCGTTGGCTAACTCGATGTCGCGCACTTCCGCATCGATGTGAGTGCGGATGAATTCGACAACGCGCTCCTTCAGCTTCAATCGGATGCTCTCCTCGTAGCAGCGGGTGAGCAGCTCAGGATCCGATAGCGAAAAGGGTGAGTGGAATACCGATGGAGCCAGCCATCGCGGTTCGCCCGTAAGTCGCGTACGACGCGCTCGCCCCGAAAAAAAGTCCGTCGCGGACCGTTGAGTGCGCCCCGCGTAAGCCGCATCCATGATCAGCGTGCGGAGGTAGCTAGACCAATCTTCGTCCGCGTCCTCAGGCTCGTCCTTGACTGCAATTTTCAGAGAGACCGCATTGTCAGCCCGCTTATCGTAACAGCCACTCAGCAAAACCTCTCGCGGGAGCTGCGTGACACAGAACGCGGGTGCCGCACCAAGATCCATGCGGGTTCGCCGCCGCAGCAACTCGAGTAAGCCACGCGGGTCAACCTGATTGGCAAGCAGGTAGACTGCTTCAAGCACACTCGTCTTCCCAGCGTTGTTGATGCCCACGATCAGGTTTACCCGACCGAGCTTCTCGAAACCTACGCCAGCGAGTGCGCGATACTTGCCCACACTAATCGACTCGAAGTGCGATTGGGGAACCTCGGTGAATACCTTCCACGGTTGCTCCGACATGCTCGCAGTCGCTGGCTGTCGCTTTCGCGACACAGCCACGGCTTCAAGTCGCGCAACAAGATTCTCGACGCGATCAAGCTCAGTGCTTGACATTTTGGGCGCCAACTCAAAAAGGCGAGCGGCGTCCTGATTGCTGCGTTCAATGGCACCGTCGATCTCATTTTTCACGAGCAAGTCGCTAGAGAGCGTCGCCGCCTGCAAGCTGCGCGTCTCCTCAAGGCGCCTCACTGCAATGGGATCTTCGATGACTTTAGCTAGCTCTCGTATCTGTCCACCGGTGGTAATTACCCGTTCGCCGAGCACCCTTTTGCTTCCGTTCTCTGGTTCGTCCTCCTCATCGTTCTCATCCTCCGGTTCCCGGGACAACCACGAGAACAGCCGCTCCAAATTTGCAGGATTGCTCGCCTTTTCATTGTCATTGTCCCACTCGAGCCAGTCTCGCAGCGAGGGCGCCTTAAGCACCTCGCGAAACAGGTTGAACATATCAGCTGTGAACTGGTCTCCATAATCGCTTGCGCTATAAGCATCGGCCAGCGCCAGGGTACGCAGGCTGAGGTTGAACTCGCGTTTGCTGACACCGAGGGATGCGCAGATTTCTTCAGGGGCCTTCTTGAACTCGTCGCGCAGGCGCTTCATCAAGCGCGCTTGGTTCACCGCCGGCCAACGGGCCTTTCCACTTATGTGGTGGAGGCCCATTACGACGAGATGATGGAAGTCGTCACGCTCTTCGTAAAGGATGCACGGTACCTTTTCGAAGATAGTGGAATCGAGATTACCGAGAATTCCAGTGGAGTCTTGCCACCGCGCTTGGAGATGCTTCAGCGTTGCGACCCGACGGTTGCCCTCAACGACAAGGAATTGGCGCTCGCCGAGCTTGCGAACGTGGATCGGCTCAACGTCCAGCCATCCGTTCTGCTTCAGGCTCGCTACAAGGTCACTGACTTTCTCTTCGTTCGGACCTAGGATAAGCCTTCGGGTACGGCGTTGCACCTCATCATCCGTGATTTGGGCATCCTGAACCTTGGAATAGTCATCATGGTCGATGAATCGATAGTTATTCGGATCGAGGTAAAGACTCGACAGTGCCAACGTTAGGCGACGGCTCTTGCTCTCGACATTCGGTATAGGCTGAGGTGCTTCGTCGGTCATGATCTCCGTCTTCCATGGCAATTAGCGCGCCGGTCGCCTACTGTAAACGACTCGACGATCTCGTCTGTCTGCGCCGATCCCATTTTGCCTCATCCTTGGATACAGTACTGCTCGGCGCCAACATACATGTTGATGTATGTGCGAAATTTTAGCTACTCAGATGGTGAACTGAGCGTAGGCCGTCGCTCGCGGTGAGCCCCATCCCTCGATGCAAGTTTCGGTTGCTCACGCTCGTTTTGCCCTCTTGCTCGGGGACCATCCGATCGGTTTGGGAGTGAAGAGTCCCGTCGAATGACCGATTTAACGAGTAGTCGGCCGACTGGTTGTGGGCGGCACGCGACCGCTCACCGCCCCCTATCAAACTTCGGTTTGCTCAACTGTAGTGCCCCAGACGCCGCGCAGCCCCCCTCTGCGGGGCGACCCGCGAACGCCCGGAAGTCGTCCGGACAGGCTCCCGGGCGTCACGGATATGCTGCACAATGACACCCACCTATCCGTGCGCCTGTCCGGACACGAGGACCAGAAATCCCTGCCCAAGGCAAACAATTGAATATCCCGTCAACCACGATTGCGGACATTCGTGCCGCGATCGAACCGGTACTTGCGCCTGTGCGCCAGTCCGTCCATGACATCCAAGTTGAGACGACCGGCCACAGCCTTGAAGTGCGTTTCCGCTCCACGCCTGAGCAGACACACTACGGATGCATGTTCCGACTCGTCGTCGACGACGGCAATGGCCGAATAGGCATCGATACGCTTCTGAAGCCGCGAGGCACGGAGCGCGGTGTGGGGCGCCGCCTCATCGCCGCCGTCCGCGACGTCGCAACCCAGCACGCATATCGCCTGTTCATTCTGGGACCAGTCAACGGCTTCTTCTGGAAACTGGTCGACTGGCGTGGACACGTCGTTAACCGAGAGACGGTGGAGATCACGCATGAAACGCGGCTCGCTGACGTTATTCCCGGTCAAAGCACATTTTCTGAACTCGACAGAACCTGCCTAACGGAAGCGCACCGTGCAGTGGGTCGCGAGCGCTTTGCTGCCGCGCATCCTCACGTCGTCGCCGAGATCGAAGCGATGGGACCGCAAGTCGCCGCACTGCTGGGAGTCGACTACGAGCAGCAACGTACGGGCGCCATCGAGCTTGGGATGAAGGAACAGGCACTCGCGAGCGGGATCGAGATGTTTGATCTTCTCCTGGACTACGCCATCGATTCCCAGCCCGAGCGGGAGCAAATTCGGCAGCGCCGACGTGAGTTGATTGCCCAACTGCTCGGGCAGCAAATTAGAGAATGAACATGACGAAGAAAGGATCCAGCACCTCAACCGAATATGAGCAGGTGGCCCAGATTCTGCTCGACCGGTTTGCGCAAGACTTCGGACTCTCGTGGGTCGAAGGCAAGCAGGACGTCCCGGCTCGCGCAGGAGGACCTGGCGGCGATCGCCTACCGGATAACGGACGTGGGCGCTTCCGGAGCGATCACCGTGAGCCCCTTCGACCTGCAGGTGGGCGCAAAGAAGATTGCGGCGGTGAACAACATCGCGCATGTGCGGCTCACTCCAGACAGCACCGCAAACGAGTTCCAGATGCAGTTCCTCAACCACATAAATTTGAGTTTTCACGACGTGGTCACCGCCACGGTGACGGACCGCCTCACGCTGACAATTACTGATACGGACGGGACGCGGATCGAGGACGTCTAGGATCCCTAAACTCTCGGCGTATCACACCAATATTTTGTCATCCACGAGGGATTGAAAAATGGTATGCGGCTGAGCGAACCCAACGGTGCAACCCCGCGCGGGGAAACCGCGCCCGAGGAGACTTGAATGGCCGAGATGACCAACCCCTACCGTGCGCTTCAGAGCTATCAGGGAGCCTACCGAGACGGTCGAATTGCCGCTCGTGGACTTTGGCATGAGCCCCCTTGGTTATCGCGCGCCCACGGTTCAGTTGAAACTTCTTTCGTGCTTGACGAGTTAGTGAGCGCATGCTTGAATGAAGCATACACGAACGGGGGTTGGCTATGATTAAGTCGAAGACGCTTGATGATCTTGTGGCCGCGTACCAAGCTGCAAAGAAGAGCGGCGATTCGTACACTATCAAGTCCGCTGAAACTGCGCTCGACAGCTTTCAGCATGCTGAGGCGGCGCTAGTCGCAATGCGGGTCAGTGAGGCAATGTCTGCAGCAGTCACGGGTTTTGTTGTAGACGCCAAGAAGGGCTGACTGCTCGCGCCCCGTGAGCCCAGCTGACAGGTTCAGGAGCCGCCTTCTTCCATTGACACTTCGCCAAGCGAGGCGGCGATCAGTGTTATATCGGGAGAAGTTCCAAGGAATCCGGATTGACTCGGGCTTTGGTCTTGCGGATCTTGGTCAGCTCCCTCTCGTCGAAAAATCCGAGCTTCATGCCCACGAGTATGAGTGGGCAAGCGGCCCGGGAGTATGTGCTATCCAAAATACCTCCGGCTCGACGGGAACACCGCTGTTCATCTACAGGACTGCGGAAGAGTACCGTTTCCTTCAGGAGTTCTTCAGCCGTGCAAATGGCTCACTGAAGGAAAAGGCGCCAATTTCTCTGCATCTAACCATCCCACAGCACGGCTCGCCGACACCAATTCCTGGCCCGCTATTCACGCTGCAAGCTGCCGCGCATACAAACAAGCTGCTCAGCTACGCCGTATCACTTTTACTCAAGCGGTTTGAGGTCCCGGCTCTTGACCATCAAGTGTCGGTCCTTGCCGGAGATCACAACTCCATACTCCTGCTCACACAGTACGCTCGGGAAAATCCCGAGCTTGCAGACCAGATAAGGCTAAAAGCGGCCTGTTTGACGGGGCGCCAGCTTACGGCCAGATGGCGAGCCCTTATCGCGTCGACGTTCGGCTGCCTAGTCGTTGATCGCTTTACGCTTTCCGAGGTTTTGGGCGGCGCGACCAGCTGCGCAGACTGTGGCGGATACCATTTCGACCCGCAGGTAGTCCCAGAAATAGTGGAGGATCCACGAAAGTCATCGAATCCGGTTCGATTCGGAACCGGGTATTTGGTGCTGACTTCCCTTGCTCCTTTCGTGGCGAATCAGCCGTTCATCCGGTACCGAACCGGCGACCTCTTTCGAGCGGAGGCCACAGCGTGTCGAGAAATCTCCTACTTTCCACTTGGTCGCGCAACACAATCCTTGCTCTCGACTCACTTGGGGCTCAGCGATCGGCCTGAAGTATTGCTTCCGATGAGGGATCTTGTCGATGCCGTGGATGTCATCGAGGACATAGAACGACCGCCATGCTTTGCCGATGTGTCTCTCGTTCGGGACAAGACGAACATAGGCCTACCGCTAATGCGCGGTGAGGTCGAACAGATCGACAGGTGTATCGTTGTGCGAATCAGGATAGCGCTTCGGACAGGTCGCACGGGAACGCTTGATCCTTGGAACGTCCCAGAAGATTCCACCCTGTCGACACTCGCGCGGCTTCTTGTGTCTCGGATCGGTTCCTTCGAAGGCGTCAGGCCGGAGATCGTTTTGTCACATCGTGAGGAGTTGGAGACTGTCGAAAAGAGCAGCACGTTCTGGATTGACAGTCCGCAGAAGTAGGGGGTGTCGGTTGAAGTATGAAATCGGAATTCTCGGCGGAGGCTTCACAGGTCTGCTATTGGCCCAGCGCATGCGAGCAATAGGTATTCGCGTGGTCTGCTTCAGGCACACCGGCGACGTACGTGAGCAGTCGCAGCACTGTCAGGGCATATTGCACACGGGGTTGAAGTATCTCGACATGCCGACAAACTCCCGGTTGAAAGCTCGCCTCAGGGTCAGTCAAGAAATCTGGCGTCGGGAGTATTTGGCTGAGAACGGGGTATTTTCAGTTCCTCGGAATTGCATACGTCGCGTAAGCTATCTGTTTCATGACTGTACGACGAGTCGCTTGTCTGACTTCCTAAGTATTGCTCATGACCATGCTGTAGCGGCAAGAGCAGCCTTAAGCGGCAATTGTAATCGTTGGTCTACATTGGGATTTCATGGCGCCGTCGTCGAAACGAGCGAGACCGCGCTCGATACGTCGATATTCCGTGAGCATACTAGGTCAGGTATCGATGACCAGTTGGCTTCACCGGATGGTTGGCGGGCCGCATCGCGATTGCCTGGTGGATATGTAGTGTTCAGCAATGAGTTGACGGTGGAGTGTGACTATCTGATTGTCGCGGCCGGCGCCCAGACTTCACAGATTTGTGCGGACCTTGGTATGAATGTCCGCACAAAGAGACGCCCGATCCGATCCGCCTCAGTTTCCAGGATGCCATTCCCTACGACATTGCATATCTTTCGGCCAAACGACGTACGCCCATATATCACGATATCGAGCGCGCTCAAAATTGAGGGGTGGGTTTGGAGCGTGGGCGGCGAACTAATGAGCTCCTGCACGAACCCAGATGTACTACAGGAACTCCTCGCGTTCTTTCCGAATCTAGACCTTCGGCACGCTCAATGCAAAATCGATGTTTTGGACCGGATCGAGCCTGATGATGGGAGACCAGACGTAGCAGAAGACGGGTTGCTAGCCACCAGCGATGGCTTGCTCGCTTGCATCCCGACGAAGATGACGCTAATCCCGACTTTTTTCGAGCCAATCGTGCGCTCGTACCAACTGCATCAGCAAAACAGATCGGCGAGTTGCTCGAGGACACGGCCATGAAGTTCCGACGTATCAGACCACTCGATGGAGTTCCCGAGTTGGATCTCAGCGTCGTGGGCATCGGCGCCGTGAAGTTCGGGCGCATTCGAAACCTCAAGTATCCGATTGAGCCTCAAGCGATCCCATCGGACGAGGAAGTATGGAGCGTTCTGGAAACAGGGCGCACCGCCGGAGTCAACTGGATTGATTCGGCTGTTGCGTACGAAGCCGCGAATCAGCGTCTGGGAGAGCTCCTGGGTGGGCGAGATTCGCACTGGAAGATCTGCACCAAGATAGGCGAAAGGCACGGAGAAACGGGGTCAAGGTACGATTTCACGCGAGCTTCGCTCGAGCAAGACGTTTCTCGATCACTGTACGAGCTCAAGCGGTCTCGGTTCGACCTTCTCTTGCTTCATTTACCCGGTGGCGGCGAGGAGCGGAAAGCGTTCGAGAAAGGCATCAGGATGTTATTGGAGATGCGCAGGCAAGGCATAGCAACGCGCATCGGTGCGTCACTCCACGACCCGGAATTCGTGCATGAAGTCTTGGAGATGGTGGATGTCGTCATGCTCGATGTCAACCTACGGCTGGCGGGGCAGCAGGAATACCTTCGCGGCCTTCCTGCCGGTTCAGTGATTGGAAAAAAGCCACTTGGTAGCGGCCACCTGATTCAGCCTGCGAGCGGCTTCTCGCTCACCGAGCTATTGCAGTACCCCCTGCAGTTCGAATCCGTTGGTGCGGTCGCGATTGGCACTACCTCGGCCAAGCATTTGGAGGACTGCCTTGCCGCAGTGGAGCAGTGTGCTGAACGGTAAGCACGGCCGTTGCTATGACATTTGTATTGTGGGTGGCGGTCCCGTCGGACTGACCGCGGCAGTCGCAATGTCGAAAGCTGGCGCTTCTGTGTGCGTGGTGGATGCGGGCGACGCTGGCCTCATCGATCCACGAATCATCCAACTCAGTGATACTTACTCGGTAAGCAGCATCCGGGGTTTGGGGGGCGGGTCGTCTGCGTGGGGAAACGTTTGCGCACCGCTACGCGACTTCGAGATGTCGGATCGCCCCTGGCTTGACACCCCAGGATGGCCGATCTCTTACGCTGACCTCGAACCTTACTATGAGACCGGTCTCGAGCTTTGTGGCTTCACCAAAGAACTAAGTAGTGAGTATTTGACCCAGTTCTCTCGCCCCGCGGCTGGTGCAGGTGCCCTTACTGAGTACTCTTGGCTATGCCGAGCTAGCCCGCTCATTTTTGTCGCGCCCGACTCAGACTTGGTCGACATCATTACCGGGGTCGAAATTGTCCGTCCTCGGGTTCGTGGTGGCTCCTGTGTGGGGGTCGTCGCTCGCTCGGCAGATGGCTTGATACAGATCGACGCAAATGCGACGTTGCTGGCCGCCGGAGCGCTCAGCAACACGGAGATACTTATGCAAGCGGATCAAGCCGGCCATCCGACTTTTCGCGCTAGCTCTGCGCTCGGGCGCTACCTCTCGGACCACTACCGTTTCCTTGTCACAGTCGAAAACGTCAATGCGAGGGAGCTTTCGCGATGGCTGCACGGCTATTCGCAGCATGAGTACATCCGGCGAGGTGCGGCGATCGATTTAGGAATTCAGGCAGACTTGCGCTTGGTATCCGCGTCCATCTACCTGTCCTCACTGAACGGTACTACCGCCAAGTTTAATGTCGAGGTTGAGCAACCGCCCGAGTTCGAAAACCGCCTGGAATTCTCCCCCAAAGGCCTTACGGCCCGCTTTCTTCCGGGCGAAACGGTGCTCACCACCTTGACGTATGCTGTAGAGCACCTATTGGAGGATCTGCATGTGCCCTCCAGTGCTCGATCAATGCTCGAGGACCATATTCGGAAGAATGCCACGCAGTTGACCACGATTTCACATCCGTCGGGGACGACAAGGATGGGACCGAGTCCCGACAAAAGCGTCGTGAATTCACACTTGCAAGTTCATGGAGTGAGCGGCCTATACGTCTGTGGTGCGTCCGTTTTCCCAACTGCAGGAGTCTGCAACCCTACCCTCACATCGATTGCGCTCGCATTGCGCTTCGTGGACCATGCCCTCGGTCGAACCGCCCCGCGTCGAATCAAATCCGAATTGGCGAAATAACGACAGCAAGAGATCTTCAATCGGCGGTGTTGCGGTGACACACTGGTCCCACACGACGGACTCTAACCGCGCCGTTGCAACCTTTCGCCTTTCCGCCATGACTTAAGGCAATGCAGTGATAGCTGACATCGGCATGGTCCGTTCGATTGCTGAAACACTCCGAGCAGTGGCTACTTCAAAACGGTCACCTCGCCCGCGGAGAACCATTCGGCCCGGTTAATTGCGTCAAGCACTGCATTTGGGTTCTTGGCCCAAAGAATTAGAGCGAGGCTTTCCTCGGCTCGGCTGCAGGTAACGTACAAAAGCCGCAGGGTTCGATCGATGATGGTCTCATTTCCATCATCAACGTTCTTCCGGTCTGTCGGACTCAGATCCTCAGCACCAAAGAGTTTGTCGTAGGAGAACTGCGTGCCGCCGGCTTCCTCATCGTCCATGACAACCATGACATGCTTGAATTCGGAGCCCTTGACGACTTGGTGAGTCGCAAGTTCGGCTTCTCCACCAAGGTAGGCGCGATACCGAGCAATCTCTCGCCAAGGCGTGTTAAAGAGGGCGTGCCATCCACGTTTGCGTCGGTCCTCCTTGGCTTCCTTACCTCTTACCTTTGGTTCTGGCGGTGGAGGTGACGTATCGCCAAATGCCTGGATCAATCGGAAGTCGGCTTCGAAGAGCCCGCCCTCAAGGACCGGTACCAAAACCTCCCGAACGGTTGCTCCCGGCTTGGAAGTGACGTCGACGAACCGCATGACTGCAGCGTGAATGTTTTCCAACGCAGCTTGGCGCTCGGCGCTGGCCAGCGGCACCTTTGCAAGCGCGCCGTGCAAGCGCAATATGTCAATAGCGGCAAACTCATTCAGCGAGCCATCCGGCTGCCGGCACTCAGCAAGTTCAAGCATTGGACCGAGGAGCGGTCGAACCATGGCAGGACCGGTCCGCTCTCCGTTGCTCTTGGGCATCGCGGAGTCCTTGTCCAGCAGATCCATCGCGTTGTATGCCTCGAAGAAGTTGCCTCGCTTGGCGGCCAGCTTGTGCTCAAGGGCTAGCGTTTTGTAGCCACGCGCTCCATCCTGCCACGCCGCACTAGCTGTCTCGGCTGCCATAGCCAGCGCGCACTCCGTCTCCTTCTGAATCTTCTCAGCGGTACTCGTATTGGTATCGCCTACAAAGATGCGAACGATTCCACCGTTCTTCTCCGTCCGAGCATGCTGGGCAACGCCAGTCTTGGGTTGAGTGCGGCCGTCAATATCCGCGTCCCAAATCTTATTGATGAGCTTTACGATGCGTTCCTGACTGCGATGGTTCATCTGCAGCGCGGGGCGTGCCCAGTCTACCGGCACATGCGAGGGAAGGTCGTCGTGACCGTCCGGGTAGATGCGCTGTCGATGGTCGCCAACGAGTCCTAGCGTGATATGACCTGATCGGCTTTTCGAGAGCTCGAACAGTGCGTCAAGCACTCCTTTCATCGTGTCCTGCGACTCATCGATGAGGATGAGGGGATGTCGGTCCTCCAGGATGCGCTGCAACGTTGGGCGCTCGCGAATGAGCCACGCTGTTACTTCCAGAACCTCGGCATGTGACAACGCGCCGGGGCCGTAAGTGTTCCGGTCCGGGTGGTAGATGAACGCGTCGATCTTCCGGATTTCCTCGGCCTCCGCCTCGATTTCTGCGTACTTCTCCCGGTCCTTGTCCGACTCGCCCTTAACCTTGCCCATCGCATAGGCCTTTGCTGCAGCAAGCCTCTTGGCGTTGCGAATGAGCAGAGCGTCTCGGATGTCCTCGTCGAAATCCTTGATGAGTTCCCAGCAAAAGGAGTGGATGGTCGACACTGCGGTCAGGTAGTTCTCTCCGAGCCGGCCGTTGACGACGGCGGTCGCGTTCTTGGTGTAGGTGATGACGCGAATCGACTGTCCACGGGACCGGAGCCGCTCTGCATACCGGCCGCCCGTTTCGTGCTTCGCCACGCCAGTAACGCGACGCAGGACCTCGACCAGCGTGCGAGTCTTCCCGGACCCTGCGCCGGCGAAGAGGAAGAAGCAGCGAGGCGGGGTCGCAGTGATGTAGCCGCAGATGTCTTCGACAACGTGAGCATCGCGGTCGTTTCCAAGGGACTGCAGTGCGGCGCTCAAGGGGTCTCTCCGGCCGTGACGTTGAGTTGGGCGCTCAGCCAGGTGAGCGCGTCAGCGATGTATGCGGGGCATGCCAAGGCTTCGCCTACGTTCAGCCGTTCGAACAATGTTGCCGCGAAATCGCCCTTGCTGAAATTCCCGCGCAACATCGCATGAAGTTCCCTAAGTAGCTCGGTGTGATCAGGGTGGTCGAGCACGAGACCTATCACCTTCCCTAGTGCGCCACGGTGGTCCTTCTTCTTTCCAGAGACGGGGTCCTTTTCTTCGTCCAACGCCTTGAACCAATCGATGTTGGAAAGGACGAGAGCATCCTCGAACGAGCTGGGCCATTGGTCGCTTGCAGCCGCAACGGGAAGCTGCCATGCAAAGCGGACTTTGACGCCGGAGTCCGACGTCCACTCCAGTTGAGCGGGCGTCGGCTTCCCATAAGCCTGGAAGTCCGGCAGCTTGGGGTGCCACGAGGTCAGCGTGTCGTTCCCGCACTCGAGGTCTGCTTGATCTGCGATGTGCACCGCCGCTCGCACGATGCGCCCCTTTTTGTTTTCGGTTGGTACCACGGGGTCCAAGTCGGTGATAACGGCCGTTGGGATCCCCAACCGCTCTACCAGCGGCCGGAGGCGGTGAGCATGGCTGCCTCCAATGTCAAGGAAGGACACATACTTCTTCGCAAGCTTAGGAAAGTCCCGCTCGATGAAAAGCGGCACCAGCATTCGTTCCGCAGTGCCCTCCACGAATATGGCCGCATCAGCAAAGAGGAGATCTGTGTGTTGGACCTGGAAGTATCGCTCGGCGAATATCCTGGTTTCATTGTCGTCGCCAAAGGCATCGCCCAGATTGACGACCTCGGTACTAGGCTTAACGCCCGCTCCTGTACTTGCTACTCGCTTCACGTATCGCAGTCGCGTGAAGCTGTCTCCGTGGGCCAGATGGCTCGAATGCGTGCTGATAAGCATCTGACTGCGAAGATTGCTATGCACCGGCTCCTTTGGGCGAATGAGCTCATGAGCATTCGACGAAAAGTTGCGTTGAACCTGGACGTGCAGATGGGCCTCAGGCTCCTCAACCATCACGAGGTGAACTGCGGCTGGATTGCCCTGGGGCGGATTGAGGCGCGCGGCGCGGAACGACACGAGCATGAAGCTCAGCGACTGCAGATTCTGATAGCCGAGTCCGATAGAGTGCTCTGGCAAGGACTCGTCGACGGCAGTCTTGTCTAGGCTGTATTGAACCGCAGTGCTGTGGGCAAGAAGGTCCGCGGTCTGAATACGAGTGCGGAAGTGAAATTGCTGTGGGTCATGCAGCCCCGGATACCCCAGAACCTCCACGTCCTCCATCGCCGGCTGAAGCGCCTTGTAAATTGAATCGTCAAGCTCAGCCTGAGCCTTGGCGATGGCGGCCACCAAGTCTTCGCGATGACCGTGACCGGATGGAGCGACGTTCAAGTGCTGCCGGGCGAACTTCAAAAGCTGGCTCGAGAACAGTCCAGGACGCGCACTCGCCGACTCTGACCGCGCTTCGTCCTCTTCGGCGCCGAGCCCTCGTTGAGCAGGCACAAAATCCACGCGGATGAGCTTGCGCAGAAACTGCAGTTCGACGGGCTGCGAGCCAAGCGGCAGTTCCTGCGGATCGCAATGCTTCTTGGCTGGCGGGAGCCTCTTCGCGGGGTCAAGGCGGTATGCGGCGATGCGGCGCAGGTCTGCGGAGTGCCTGAGCCAGTAATCAAGCAGGTCCATTGGCCAGGCGTGGCCATCCTTCGGAAGCTTTCGCACGTGAGCGCGCGCTTCGCGGTAGCGCCACGCCAACTTACGAAGCTCATTCGCGTCTGTAACGGGCTCAAGCCGAACCCGCACGCCAACTGCGCCACCCGACCACTTCAGCGAAGTGATGAAGGGAGCCACATGGTTGTACGCACCCTCCTTCGCATCGAACCAAAGGTCGATAAACGGCATGCACGCGAGGAGTTGCCGAAACTGCTCCTCCCATTTCTCGGCATCCTTTGAATCCGTAGTGGGGTCCTCGTTGAGCACCTCCCAGAGTTGACTTAACTCGCGCAATTTCGCCCACTGCGAGAGGCTGATGTCGAAAGCGCGGAAGCCAGGCGACTCGCTCAGGAAATTGCGAAGAACCGTGAGAAGGGAAGTCTTGCCGCTATTGTTGGCACCTACCAAGATAGTGGTGGCCTCATCGAGCTCAAGACGGGTCTTTGACAAGCGTCGGAAGTTGCAGACCTCGACGCAGGCGAGTCGGATTGGTGAAATGCTCGGAGGCGCCGCTGCTTCGGCGGACGGTGCCACAGGCGCACTCGGCGGGGAATCCACGGCCGAGTTGACAACGGGAGAAGAAGCAGAAATCTCGTGCGGAAACATGGCACCCCTTTGCGGACGCCGCGCTTGTTGGCGGCGATTGTTGTAGTGGTTGCGAGATCGCCCCGGCGCGGCAACCGGGTGGTCAATAGATCAAGAATACCGTCACTTTACCGCTGGGACTACTCTCTCAGTAACAACAACCGGATTCCCAATCGCGCCTGCAACTGCCGCGTCAAGATCGGACACGATAAAAGGAGCATTGCCGCCAAACTCTTATAACAACCTATTGATGGTCGACGCAAACAGCGCTATCAACGTTGATGGCATTACCTCTCCTCTTTCGTTCTATCACGCTCAGGTTTAGGTAGTGGAGCATTCAACATCAGCACGGTCACCCCTTTGCGCTCAGCGTTGTGCGCCCAAGTCACGAATTGCTCTTTAAGCAATTGGTTTTCTGCTTCAAGACGCTCAACTTTCGCCTTGTAGCGCTCGACCTGCGCAAGCGCAGCCCGAATACGCTCGTCACGAGGCGACCCTGACTCAGTTTTCCAGGTTCCTCGCAAGGCGTCCTTTCTCAGCGCGAATGCATTCGCAACCTGGGGGTACTCGGAAAATGTGAATCGCGAATAGGTAATGCCTGTAGCCTTTCGAACCGCCTCGATCAGCAATTCCCAGGTTAGCTTGCCTTTCCATCCGTCAAGGGTGTCGAGTACGAGCTTGATACGTTCATCGGTCAGGTCTGGTGCTCGGGCCTTTTTCATGACAGAAGCTTTCGTCCTTCAGCGTTGAGGACGTTGATGGGTTGGGTAATATCAGAGGTGATCAAGGCGGCATTGGTCAGGTTGAGCCGGATGCGCGATCCAGGTGGTATTGAAGGATCCTCCATGATGGACAGCAGGGCGTTCACTCGCTCAAGCGTCCTAGTCTGATGCTCGACCCATACGTCAGCACCATACTCTTCGTCGCTGAGCGCTTCTCGCGCCTCCCTCAGAAGGAATTCGGTCTCATCTTTCAACAACCGGAGATTGGCCTCCTTGTGTTCCTCTCCTTTGACACACTCCTGCTCCTCGCAATTAATGCAGTCCCGGTACATCTGGCATGGCTCACTAGCGAAGTTGTGCATGCACCAGCCGTAGTCCGTAGTGTGGGCGGCAATGACACCCATTCCCTTGAACTCGCTTCGCGTGATCAATTCTCGCGTCTGCGCAGGAACAAGATTAGCGGTAAAGCCTATTTTCAGAGACTGGCTGATTGGCGCCTGCACTTCATCCGAACTCATGTGATCGTAGGCTCTGTTCTGCCGTAGGTCCTTACGCCCAGAGAATATGGCAATCTCTGCGCTGCTTAGACCGCCTATCTGGGCGAGCATGTTCAGGTAGTGTCGAAGACTGTGGCTCTTGAGTTCGATAGGCGAGCCGTCGTGCTCTGTGAAGCCGAAACGTTTAAAGATCGACGCCCGGCCTTCCCGTGCCCCAAACGGATTCGTGACAGCGCTGTAGTCCACGCAATTGAACATGCACAGATATGTGGCCCTCTGCGCGTGCAGCTCGTTTGTGCGGACAATGGCGATGGCGTCTTTGCATCGAAGATTAGGAGTGCCAGGAACGAACGGGAAGGTCCCTGGCAGCATTGCAAGTACAGCACGTTCGACATCTTCAAATCGGTAACCGATCTTTCGCTCGCAGAGCTGCACTCCCTGAAGTTTCTTTGTCACCTTTGCCCATGTATTCGCCGAGTTCGTTGCACTCTTTTCGCCCCACAAGATCAATGCCACTTCCCCTGGCGTGAGCCCATCTCGCTCACGCAGGTGAGCTGCACCCTCGTGAAGAAAAAGACGCCCCGGATTGTCGGTGTACCAGGCTGCAATCTCCCGAGCAGGCACAGTCGCCTTTACCAGGTTCGAGACAGCTTGCTTCGCCACTGGGACCATCTGAGTGGGTAGCCACTTGGTGGTGTCGTTCGAGCCCTTGGATCCGGGCCAGCGAAGGCCGAATTTACCCGCGAACCTACCGTCGCCTTCGACTGTGCAGTTGCGCTCCAGTCTGAGGACCTCGTTGATTCGCTCTGGCGCGCAAAGCATTAACGCCGTATAGCTTGATACCAGCACGTCCGTCGAGTCAACAGCCTCCTGGAAGATACCGCCGAGCGCCCGCAGCGCAGCCGCAGAAGGCAGTTTCTCCTGTCGCGCATTCAATGCCTCCTTCGAAATTCGGGAGCCGAGCTCCTGCGGCTTCTTCATGTCATGGACCCACCGCTGTCGAAGCGAGATGAAACCCTTCGAATTCATGAGATCCGCGATCAGCTCCAGTTGCCCAGCAATTCGATAAGCCACACCGGATGACACCTGCTTTCTGGCTAACTCGACGGCAGTGTCCAACACGTCAACGTTGACCGCGGTCGGCCGCGAAGCTTTATTCCATTCGCGCAACGCCGACTCCAGGCAGCGAAGCGCGGCAACCCGCACGGATTGCGAAACGACAGGGCGCGTATCGTGAAGATACACTAGGGCTGCCTTCGCAAAGTCCAGGAACGGCTGGGGCATGGCCGGCTCGTCTGCAGACTCGCGAGAAGCCTCCAAGGAACTGAAGATCGCCCTGTGTATCTTGTTATGGCCCTTCAGATGCCCAATATCCCAGGAATTCCGATTGAACTGTCTCCGGGCATCCAGCACCTCGGATTGCTTGCAGAGATCGACAAAAGCTTCTAGGTTAGCCTCAGGCTCCAACTCCGCGCGAGGAGTGAAATGAAGAACGGTCGTGTTCATGCAGTCGTCCCCGATCTACGCTGCTCCTGCACCAAGGCGCATTCCGCAATGACCTCCCGCACCGCTTGAATGGCATCATCGTTGATTGCTGCCAGTCGCTCGTCGCTTGCCCAGCGCATGCGCTCATCTTGTAGCCGCTGAAGCACTTTTTCATGAGGTGCGTCTAGCCACGGCTCGAACTTGAAACACGTATAACAAGCGGTTGGGCGAGGGAACCCACAGCCTTGCGCCTTACCGGCGCAGCTCCCGACGGGCTTCTTTGCGACACGGAAGTCAACGATGCGACTCCCTGGCGCGCCCTTATGTGTCGAGTGTTCCTCATCCTCAATCAGGCGGCCCTTGAACGCGTGCGCCAGAGGCGCCAGTTGAAGACCCATCGCTTCGTCAATGTTTTCGACAATCTTGGGCGAGGCCTCGAAATAGACCTCAACGTGCTGAAGATCCACGTGACCTAGGCGGTCTGCAATGACAGCTTTGCTGGCGCCTTCCTCCGCAAGCCGTGTCCCGAAGGTGTACCGGAATCGTTTGGGCGCGATCGGCATGGGCTCGAATTGGAGGCGCGCAGTCGGCGGCGCTATCGGCTCTAGCATTTTGCTAAACGCCTTGGAGAGAACATCCCTAGTGCAGTGGCCGAAGAACAGATCGTTCCCCAGTCGACGCTCGATTCTCCAACCGACCGACATCACGAATGCGTCAGGAAACAGTGGTGCGTCGTCACCATAGCCTTCGGCCTTCAGGCTCTCAATGTAATTTAGTACAAGGCGACCGGTCTGCGGACTCAGGTCGAACTCTTTGAAAGTCACACGAGAGTGTGCGTGCCGCGTTTTGGCTTGCGGAAGCCCGAGCACGAACGAACCTTTGGGTGTGGTCAGGTCCATGATCTTGAGGGAGGCATACTGGGAAATTCGCCCCCCACAGGCGAACAGCAGCCGCGTCAGAACAATCACCCATTGCGGCACTTCCCCCTTACCGTACGCCGTATCGACGGCCTTGTAGAGCGCCGAGTATTCCGATTCGCTGAACGGCCCCTCAACAGGGTCTTGGGTGCGTACGGCAGCGCCCTTTTCATTGCCCGGTTTGCGCTGCTCACGCAGATACCGCATGCACCCCGGTTCGACGCCGCTGAGACCGAGGGCACCCCACTTCTGAAGCAGCACATTCAAGGTACCAACGCGCCATTTCTCGTGGTCCTTGAGCCGAGCAGCGTAGTTCGAAACCTCCGCGACAGTCACGGAGATCAGCGGCACGGAGTCCACTCGAAGAGCGAGGAAATGCACGAACGCATTAAAGAGGTTGATGACGTGACTCGCCGAGTTCCGTTTTGCGAACACAAGCAGCGAATACTTCAGCGAGTCGCGCGGAAACGCCTCAGACAGGGCCAGCCTGCGAAAGTCTAGGTGGAGGCGAATCGTTCCATCAACCCAGTCCCAGACCTCGTCGTTCGGTCGAAACGTAATACCGCTCTTCGTGCACGCGTTCTCAGGAAGTCGGAGGACGAGTTCCGCCGATGTGCCCTTACTCGTCGCGGTTGAGCTTGTCATCGAGTCGCTCCTGCAACTTCAACGAAATATCCCGCCCCTTCTTCGCGGTATGCCTCCGGGTATAGGTAGCAGCCATCTTCGAGTTGTCGCTCCACCCCTGCTGATTGTTACGGGCCTTTTCTTCGACTGCATCGGCAAGACCCATCGACTCAGCATGTTCCGAGAAACGCTCGTTCCATGTGTGTCGCATCACATGACTCGTCAGGGATACCGGCAGCCCAGGGCAGGCCTCACGCAACTGCCTGAAGATCTTGTCGATGCTCGCATGGGATAGCGGCGCTCCTTCATCAGAAACGAAGACCTGCGGAACAGCACGGGCAGCCCTGATGCTTCGACGTGCCTTGTTGATAAAGTCCCACAACGCCCTCATGATGGCCGGCCTGAGTTCGATCTCCCGGTCATATGTTTTCGTATTCGGTTGAATTCGGCGAGGGTCCTCCACTGCATCAGCTCGCCGAATGATGCGCAGCTTCGGTTGGCTCGGATGCAGGTCGCCGATCTGCAGGCCAAGTAGCTCGCCCCGTCGCATGCCGGAAGCCAGCAGGATTACGACAATGAGCCAGTTACGGTGACGGACGTAGCCTCGACTCCATGGATTGTCCGGCGAATCAGGATGGACGATGCTGACGAGCCGTTCTTCTTCCTCCCGGCTGAGACCGACACGCGCATCGAGCTTGGAGCGCTTCGACACGGAGGGTATGTGTTCCCGAAATACCGTCAGCGCCCGACCAGTCTCCGCCTCAAGCTCCCGTCGCGCCTCTTTCGGCAGGGTGGAACCTACATAGGTTGATATGAAGTCAAGGAAATCGGCCATGTATCGGAGACGGGACGCCTGAGTTCCAACGTCCACCGGCTTACGATCCGTGACAGCGCTGCTCCGACGCAGGCCAATTCGCGCAAGGCGAATGACGTTTGGCTTGTTTCCATTCTGCGCATCCGCGTTGAGGTCGCCAGCTCGATACTGGGCGGCCGATGCCACGCGGTCGAGCTCCGCGATAGTAAGAAATTGCCCCTTTGCCAAGCGCTCAAGCAGATCGACCTTGATTGCACTCATTTCCCGGTACAGGACGGCAAGAGTGCAACATGCGAAGTGGATCGTATTTGCCGATCGCCCCTTTCTGCGAAATTTGTTCAGGTAGACAGTGACCTCGTGAACTGGAAGTCCATAAGGAACCTGAAGAACGGAGTGGCGTTCTCCATTCCTAAAGCGGATACGCTCGGCAACGTATTGCGGCATCAACCCACCATTTTCTTCAAGTAGTGGTTAAGCTTTCCGCCCAGTGAACCACAAAAAAATCTGTTGGTAAAGAAAAAAGCCCGCCTCCTAAGGAGAACGGGCTTTTACCAACGAAAAATACCGCTAGTCAGAACTAGAACGGGATATCGTCGTCCATCTCGTCGAAGCCGCCGCCTGCCGGTGCGCTCGGACGGCTCTGCGCGCCGCCGCCTGCACCGCCACGCGCCGCACCGCCGGCGCGACCAC
>NZ_JAAGPP010000141.1:0-485 GCF_017104975.1 Burkholderia sp. Ac-20344 | reverse complement strand
GCCGCACGCTGACGCGTTTGCAACGCATGCTCGCACCGGAGCCCGGTGCGATTTTCCGTCTGTTGGCAAGGCCGCCGCGCTTGCTTCATCCGGAAGACGTGCAGGACCTGCGCGAATCGACGGAAGAGTTTTCGGTCGTTCTCTCGGATGTGGCAGGTTTAATCGATCGGGTCAGGCTGCTGCAGGAGGAAATCACCTCGCGTCTCGACGCGCAGAACAATCGCACGCTGTTCACGCTGACGCTCGTCACGGTGCTGGCGATGCCGATCAATATCGTCGCGTGCTTCTTCGGTATGAATGTCGGTGGCGTTCCGCTAGCTGAGAACAAGAATGGCTTCTGGGTGATGGTGCTGATGGTCGCGGGATGTACCGGCCTCGCTGGCTGGTGGGTATTTCGTCGAAGAAGAGAGCGTTAAAGAACGGCGCGTTGAAGGAACTTTTTTTTTTTTAATGATCCGCCGACCCCCGAGATTTACACCATTGTT
>NZ_JAAGPP010000140.1:0-24059 GCF_017104975.1 Burkholderia sp. Ac-20344 | reverse complement strand
CGCGTCGGGTTGTTCGAGCGGCGCGACTGCGGCGCGCAGGCGAGCGGCGTGAACTACGGCGGCGTGCGCTGCCAGGGCCGCCCGGCCGAACAACTGCCGCTCGCGCTGCGCGCGCGGCGCATCTGGGATCGCCTGCTCGAGCTGATCGGCATCGACGGCGAATTCGTCGTGTCGGGCCATTTGCGGCTCGCGCGCAGCGACGCCGATCTCGACGCGCTCGACGCGTACGCGACGCTCGCCGGCGAGCACGGCCTGCCGCTGCAGGTGATGCGCGGCGACGCGTTCCGCCGCCGCTATCCGTGGCTCGGCCGCGCAGCGCTCGGCGGTTCGCTATGCGCGACCGACGGTCATGCGAACCCGCGCCTCGTATCGCCCGCGTTCGCGCGCGCGGCCCGCGCGGCGGGCGCCGACGTGTTCGAGCACACGCCGGTCGGCGACGTTCACCACGACGGCACGCGCTTCCACTTTCACGCAGGCGGCCGCGCGTGCACGTCGACGTGGCTGATCAATTCGGCCGGCGCGTGGGCGAACACGATCGCCGAGCGCTTCGGCGAAGCCGTGCCGATGGAGCCGATCTACCCGAACATGTGGGTGACCGAACCGCTGCCGCCGTTCATCGCGCACAACCTCGGCGTGTACGGCGGCGGCGTGTACGCGCGGCAGGTCGCGCGCGGCAACTGCGTGATCGGCGGCGGGCGCGGCCGCGGCGACGGCGAGTTCGGCCAGCCGTCGGTCGATACGACGCGCGCGGTGATGCGCGACGCCTGCGCACTGCTGCCCGCGCTGCGCGACGCGCTGCTGATCCGCACATGGAGCGGCGTCGAGGGCTGCACGCCCGACCACAACCCGATCATCGGCGCGAGCCGCACGACGCCGCGCCTGCTGCATGCATTCGGTTTTTCCGGTGGCGGCTTCCTGCTCGCGCCGGGCGTCGGCGACGTGCTCGCCGATCTCGTCACGACCGGCGAAACCGCCACGCCGCTCGATGCGTTCTCGATCGGCCGTTTCGCACCGCAAGCCACACCGACCATCCCTTTCCCCCAAGAGGAAACCCAAAGATGAAACTGCTCGGAACGATCGCGGCGGCCGCCGCCCTCTGCATCGCAGGCGCGAATGCACCCGCGTTCGCGCAAACGAAGACGATCTACGTCGGCATGAACGGCGGGCCGATGGAAAAGGCCTATACGAGCCAGGTGCTGCCCGACTTCGAGAAGGCGAACAACGTGAAGGTCGTCGTCGTGCCCGGCACGTCGTCGGACGTGCTCGCGAAGCTGCTCGCGAACCGCAACAAGCCGCAGATCCACGTCGCGTTCCTCGACGACGGCGTGATGGCGCGTGCGGTCAGCCTCGGCGTGTGCCAGAAGCTCGACGATTCGCCGGTGCTCAAGGAGCTGTACCCGTTCGCGCGGATGAAGGACGACGTCGGCGCGGGCGTGCAGCTCGGAATGACCGGCATCGCGTACAACAAGAAGCTGTTCGCGGAAAAAGGCTGGGCGCCGCCGACGTCGTGGATGGATTTCGCCGATCCGAAATACAAGGGCAAGGTCGTGTTCCAGTCGGCGTCGAGCAGCACGTTCGGGCTGCATGGTTTCCTCGCGATCAACCGGCTGCTCGGCGGCAGCGAGCAGAACGTCGAGCCCGGCTTCAGCAAGTGGGCGAGCACGGTCGGGCCGAACGTCGTCGAGTACATCCCGAACTCGGCGAAGATCTCCGAGATGGTGCAGACCGGCGAAGCCGGCCTGTTCCCGCTCACGCCGACCGGCGTCGGCGACCTCCAGGACAAGGGCATTCCGGTCGCGTACGCGAACCCGAAGGAAGGGCCGGTGCTGCTGCTCGTCGACCTGTGCGTGGTCGCGAACAATCCCGATCCGCAACTGGCGCAGAAGCTCGCGCAGTTCCTGCTGTCCGCATCCGCGCAGACGAAGGCGGCCGAAGCCGGCAAGCAGATCCCGACCAACCGGCTTGCGAAGATGCCCGCCGCGATGCAGCAGAGCCTCGGCAACGTCGATGATCTGGTGCGCAAGGTGACGGTGGTCGACTGGGCGGCGATCAACGCGCGCCGCGCGCAATGGGATACGCGCTGGAACCGGCAGATCGAGCGGTAACGGCATGCCGGCGCGCGGGCACGGCCGCGCGCCGCATGACCATCATCAGCCGGAGTGATGACCCTCCCCTTTTTCTGCGGATTTGACCGGGGGCACGGTGCCGACAACACTAGCCCGCAGTGCTGCAAAGACGGCACGCGCCCGCCCCCCTTCAGAGTCCGCCATGGTCCCGACCGACACCGTGCAATCCCTGAGCGCCGCCCGGCCGCTCGCCGACCGGCAGCTGCGCCGGATCGTCATCGCCTCCGTCGCCGGCAACGCGATGGAGTGGTACGACTTCTTCGTATACGGCACGGCCGCCGCGCTCGTGTTCGGCCATGTGTTCTTCCCGCCCGGCGCATCGCCGCTCGCGGGCAGCCTGGCCGTATTCGCGGCCTTCGCGCTCGGCTTCGTCGCGCGGCCGCTCGGCGGAATCGTGTTCGGCCACGTCGGCGATCGCTACGGGCGCAAGGCGTCGCTCGTGTGGACGCTGCTGATCATGGGCGCGTCGACCTTCGCGATCGGACTGCTGCCGACCTATGCGCAGGTCGGCGTGTGGGCGCCGGCCTCGCTCGTCGTGCTGCGCCTGCTGCAAGGCATCGCGTCCGGCGGCGAATGGGGCGGCGGCGTGCTGATGATCAGCGAGAACGCGCCGCCGGAACAGCGCGGCTACTACGCCGCGTGGAGCCAGCTCGGCGTGGGCGGCGGCTTCGTGCTGTCTTCGGCCGCGTTTCTCGCCGCACAGGCGCTGCCGGACGACGCATTCCGCACGTGGGGCTGGCGGCTGCCGTTCCTCGCGAGCATCGTGATCTTCGCGATCGGCATCTATATTCGCCGCCATCTGCCGGAAAGCCGCGACTTCGAGCAGGCCGGCAAGCGCGGCGCGCACACGCATCTGCCGATCGTCGAGTGCCTCCGCCGCCACCCGAAGGAAATCCTGCTCGCGATGGGGCTGCGCGTGGCCGAGAACGGCGGCGCGTACATCTTCCTCGCGTTCTCGCTCGTCTACGGCAAATACGTCGGCATCCCGAACGGCGTGATGCTGACCGGCGTGATGATCGCGATGATCGTCGAGATGGGCGCGATGCTCGCGTGGGGCCGGCTGTCCGACCGGATCGGCCGCAAGCCCGTGTACCTGATCGGCGCACTGAGCCTCGTCGCATGCGCGTTCCCGTTCTTCTGGCTGCTCGATACGCGCGCGACGCCGCTCGTGTGGCTTGCGCTCACGGTCGGCACGGCGGTAAGCCACGGCGCGATGATCGGCACGCTGCCCGCGCTCGTCGGCGAGCTGTTCAGCACCGAGGTGCGTTACTCGGGCGTCGCGCTCGGGCATGAAGTCGCGTCGATCTTCGCGGGCGGGATGTCGCCGCTGATCGCGACCGCGCTGCTCGCGCGCTATCACGCATCGTGGCCCGTATCGCTGTTCCTCATTGCGCTCGGCCTCGTGACCGTCGCGACGCTGTGCGTGATGCGCGAGACGCGCGTCGCACCGGCCGCCGACACGCGCGGCGATTCGGCATGAGCGCGCGGCCCGCGCCGGCCGCCACGCCCGTGCCGGCGCCCGTGCCCGTGCCCTTGCCGGCGGGCGAGCGACGCACCGGTTCCCGACGCGATGTGCGCGCTTGCGCGGCACCGCGAGCGCACATCGCCGCGTCGTCCGGGCTACGCGCCCGGGTTGCGCCGCCCGCCATCGAAGACCGGCGCCAGTCCCAGGTGATCGAGCAGCCGCGCGAATTCGCCGAGCCGCTGCCGCATGTACGCGGGCACGTCCACGTTCGCATAGTCGTGGAAGCCCGCGCCCGTGCGTACCCCATCGCGCCCGGTTTCCATGTTCCGTACGACGCTCGCAGCCGGCGCGAAGCGCGGGCCGATCTCGCCCGCCAGGTATTGCGACGCGTAATACAGGATGTCGCAGCCCCCCCAGTCGATGAATTCGAGCAGCCCGAGCACCGCGAAGCGCGGGCCGAAACCGGTGCGGATGGCCGCGTCGATATCCTCCGCGCTCGCGACGCCTTCCTCGACCATCCGCGCGGCCTCGTTCATCGCGAGCGCCTGGATGCGCGGCACGATGTAGCCGGGCGCCGGCCCGCAGATCACCGGCTTCTTGCCGACGCGTTCGAGCAGCGCGGCGAGCGCATCGACCACCGACGGGTCGGTTGCGTCGCTACGGCTGATCTCGACGAGCGGCATCAGCAGCGCCGGATTCAGCCAGTGCGCGTTCAGCATCCGTTCCGGGTGCGCGACATGGCGTTGCAATTCGGTGACGACGAACGTCGACGTGGTCGACGCAATCGTTGCGTGCACATCGACATGCTCGCCGAGCCAGCGCAACGCGTCGGCCTTCGCATCGAGCACTTCGGGCAGCGCCTCGAACACGACGTCCGCATCGCGCACTGCTTCGGCAGCACCATCCCGTGCAACGATCGCGATGCGCGCGACGGCCGCAGCGGCCTGCGCGGCGTCGATGCGGCCGAGCGCAACCTGCGCGTGCAGCGGCCTCGCGATCTCGTCGCGGGTGCGATCGGCGAACGCGCGTTGGCCAGCCGCATCGCGCCGCTTGAAGTCGATCAGCGTCACGTCGATTCCGGCAAAGGCAAACACGAGCGCGATCCCCTGCCCCATGCGTCCCGCGCCGAGCACGTGTACACGCGTCACATCGGCAGCCGCGCTCATGCCGATACTCCCGCGACTCCGTTGTCGAGCAGCGCACGCATCGCGTCCTTCGACAGCACCGCGATCCCGAGCCGCTCCAGCGTGCGCCCTTCCGCATACAGGTCGCGCACCGCGACCGCACTCGCGATGCTCAACAGCCCCTGCGCAACCGGCGTCGGCACGCCGGCCCAGCGCCCGCACGACACGATGAACGACAGCCCGAGCCGGGTGTCTTCGAGCATGTAGCGATGGGACCGCAGATCGATCTTCTCGCGCCAGTCGCCGCTATCGGTCAGCTTGCCGTGCGCGCCGCGCCCGTACATCCATTCGTCACCTTCTGCCGCGTAGTGATCCGCGAGCGGAAAATGCGGCGCGCGGTAGCCGAGCGCTTCGCGCACCGCGATGCGTTCGGCGTCGAGCGCGTTCGTCACGCGGCGGATCGACGGCTGCGTGCCTTCGTTGTGGATGTCCCAGGCGTCGAAGTGTTCGAGCGGCCCGGCGTTCATCAGGATCAGCGGCGGATGGATCACGGGCCCCGCATTCATCAACGCACCGGACAACGCATCCTCGACCGGCTCGACCGACGGATAGCCTGCGCGCAGCACGTCGAACGCCCAGCCGGCCGCATTCGCCGGAAACACGCCGGTCGGCAGACGCGTCGCGTACGCGCTGATCACGACGTCGTTGTCGCCATGCTTGCGCACGAGGTACGGGAGCGTGCCCGTCTCGGCGAATGCGACGCGCGAACGGTTGCCGGCATCGGCCGCCGCCTGTGCGAACACGAAGCTGCCGAACGTGCCGGGCGGCAGGAACACGACCTGGCCGTCCTCCAGCAGCGGCGCGACCTGCGCGGCGAGCGCGTCGTGCGACGTGGCAGGCAGCGGTACCACGACAAGCTCCGCGCCGCGCAGTGCGGCCGCGAGATCGCCGGTCAGGCGGATCGCACCCGGCGCATCGCCGAGCGGCACCGCGCGCGTGCCGCGATAGTCGGTCACGTTCAGCACGCCGAGCTCGCGCAGCCGCGCGTGCGGCTCGCGGTCGCGCCGCCACCACGTCACGTCATGACCTTTCTCGAGCAGGTCGATGGCCGCCGCATGGCAGCCGTGGCCGCCGCCCAGAACACATACCTTCATCGTCTTCTCCCGGTGATTGAGTGTCTCCGAGACTACGCGGCCGCCTGCCCCGCGTCGCTTCAAAACGCGCAACGGCACGCCCGTTCGCGCAACGCAATCGCGGCGATGCGCTTGCCGCCGCGCCCCCGCATCCGCTACGAGGTTCGTGTATGGATATCGCCCTATCCCGCCATGCGCCGAACCGGCTCGGCACGCTGCACGCCCCCGACGAAGTCGAACGCGCGGTCGCGCACCGGCTCGGGCCGCACCGGATGGCTGCACGCGGCCGCGATCCGTTTCATGCGGAGCTGTACGAAGTGCCGCTGCATCACGGCGCGTTGCTCGAACTCTGCTACGGCCGCGAAACGCGCATCGATTTCGGCGGGGATGCCGGTCACTTCCTGTTCAGGCTGACGCTCGCCGGTGCCTGCGAGCTACAGGCCGGCAGCATCGTCGCGCGCGCCGGCCCCGGCGCGCTGACCGTGTCGTCGCCCGCGCTCGCGAGCCGCCTGAGCACGAGCCCCGATTGCCGCAACCTCGTGCTGCGGCTCGAACGCGGCCCGCTCGAACGCAAGCTGCAGGACATGCTGCACGCCACGCTCACGCGGCCGCTGCAGTTCGATCTCGCGGCCGGCGGTGCCGGCGCGGGCGCCGCGCTCGTGCTGCCGACCTTCGAATACCTGTGCCGGCTCGGCGCGCAGCCGGGCATCGGTGCAGCCGCGACGACCTTCGGCGCCGACCTCACCGCGTGGCTGATGTCGCTGCTGCTCACGCATCTGCCGCATTCGTACAGCGATGCGCTCGCGCGCGGCACGCCGCCGCTGCCGGCATACATGCGTCGCGCGTGCGATCACGTCGATGCGCACCTCGGCGAACCGCTCGCACTCGCCGCGCTGGCGGCCATCGCGGGCGTCGCGCCGCGCACGCTGCAGCACGCGTTCCGCGCGTTCCTGCACACCACACCGGCCGCCTACGTGCGCGAACGCCGGCTCGCCGCCGTGCACGCGGCGCTGCAACGCGGCGACGCGCGCAGCGTGACGGACGTGCTGATCGCACACGGCATCCATGGCTTCGGCCATTTCGCGAAGGCGTATGCGCGGCGTTACGGCCACGCGCCTTCCGTCACCGCGAGGCAACCCCGATGACGCACTCCGCAACCGGCCGCCCGGCGGCCCCGGCCCGCGCCGAATCCGCGCCGCACGACAGCGACCCGTCCGAACTGCGCGTGCAGGATCTCGATCTCAACTTGCTGAAGACGTTTCGCGCGGTCTACGAGGAGCGGCACGTCGGCCGCGCGGCGCTGCGGCTCGGCGTCACGCAGCCGTCCGTCAGCTACGCGCTCGGCCGGCTGCGGCTGATGTTCCGCGACGCGCTGTTCGTGCGCACCGGCACCGGCGTCGAGCCGACGCCGCGCGCGCAACGGCTCGCGCTGTCGGTCGACAAGGCGCTCGCAATCCTGCAGCACGTGCTCGACGAAGGTTCACGCTTCACGCCCGACAGCACGCAGCGCGTGTTCCGCCTGCACATGAGCGATTTCGCGGCGAGCGCGTTCCTGCCGACGCTGCTCGCCGCATTCGACCGCCGCGCGCCGGGCGCGGTGATCGAGACGCTGCACGTCGACGAATGCCAGCTCAACGTCGCGCTCGAATCGGGGCGCATCGACTTCGCGCTCGGGCATTTCGCCGACGCGTCGAGCCACTTCCAGCGCGCCGCGCTGCTGCACGAGCGCTGCGTGCTGCTGATGCCGCGCCGCACCGCGCAGCGCGTCGCGCTGCCCGACGACTACGTGCTCGATGGCACCGCGCCCGACACGCTGCGCTTCGTCGCGATCACGTCGCATCCGCAATCGATGCAGTTGCTGGAACGGCACGGGCTGATGCCGCGCGTGCGCGCGGCGCTGCCCGACTTCATGGTGGTGCCTGCGCTGCTGCAGGACGGCGACTATGCGCTGATCCTGCCGGAGACGATCGCGATCACGTTCGCGGCGCGGCAGCCGTGCGCGCTGTACGAGATCGCCGGTGCGGGCGAATGGGCCGTCAATGCGTACTGGCACCGGCGCTTCGACGCCGACCCCGGCCATCGCTGGCTGCGCGCGCTGCTGCTCGAACTGTTCAACATCGGCGAACTGGCGCCGTTCGACGCATGGCTCGCGCCGCAGCCGCCCGCCTGCGCGTAGCGGCGCAAGCGGGTACGCGCACGGGCGCGGGGCGGCCGAAACGGTCAGAACGATGTGAGGATGCCCGCGACGATCGAGCTGGCGGTCGCGCCCGGCTTGGCGACCGCGACACCGCCGCCCGCCGCGCCGTTGACGACGAAGCGCGCATGCGCGCCGTTGCGCACCATCGCCGCGCCCGTGTACAGCACCGTACGCTTCGACAGCGGATAGTCGAAGCGAATGCCGTACGAATCGGCGTTGCCGTCGCTGTCCGCAACCTTGCGGTAGTGGCCGACGCTCAGCAGCAGCGACGCACGCCCGATCGGCACCGTCGCGCTCAGCTCCATGATGTCGCTGTGCGGATACGCGCTCTGGCTGTCGATCGCGGTCGCGACGTCGGGGCCGCCGCGATGGCGCATGTACAGCGCGGCAACCTTCACGACGCGGAAATCGTACGAAATCGCGCCGAGCGTGTAGTTGCCGTTCGCGGCCGTGCTCGTGACGCCGAGCGCCGATGCGGCCACCGGGCTGAACTTCTGCTGCATATAGTCGACGTCGACCGACAGTCCGCCGCGCACGTAGTTGAGCCCCGCACCGTACGTATCGCCGAGCGTCGCCGGCTGCCCGGCTGCGCCGTTGGTGCCGCGCGCGGCCATCGCCCGCAGCATGAAGCCCGCGTAGCGCGGCGACGTGTAGCGCATCGAGTTGCGCACGCGCAGGAACGCGGGCCCGACGAAGTTGTTCGTCGCGTTGCCCCATGCGAGCCCCGCGCCGAGGCCCGGCAGGCTGTACGTGACGAGCGTCGTGTGCAGGATCGTGTAAAGCTCGCCGAACTGCACGCCGCCGAACGGCCCCGTGATGCCGACCCATGCCTCGCGGCCGAACAGCGCGCTGCTGTTCGACAGCGCACCGCTCGCCGCGTTGAAGCCGTCCTCCAGCTTGAAGATCGTCGCGTAGCCGCCGCCGAGATCCTCGACGCCCTTCAGCCCCCATTGCGATGCGAACAGGTTGCCGCTGCCCATGCGCGTCACGTGGTTCGGCCCGGCGTTCGCGTATTCGATCGCGGTGTCGACGCGGCCATAGAGCGTCACGCTCGATTGCGCGAATGCGGGCAGCGCCGCGCAGGCAAGCAGCGCGGCAAGCGGTACGGCAAGCCGGTCGGCCCGCCCGTTCGGTTGGTTCATCGTCGTCGTCCCGTAGAGTTTCCGGCGCCGGTCAGCCTCGCGCCGCGTGGTGTGAAGCGCGTTCGCCGCGAAGGGCCAACGCTGCCGATCAAAAACGGGCCGAGTCTAGGAACGACAATTTCGGACGTCGACGCAACGGGCTCTATAACGCTTATAGATGCGCCGCATGATGTGCGCGCGCCCCGCCGCAAGGGCGCCGTGCGGCGCTCCGCGCGCACGGCCTCGGTGTTTTCTTTATCCGGGTCGGTAAATGCCCGTGTGGCGCCGCTGTCACTCCGGCTATGGCGGCCGAATTTGGCTGACTACGCTGCGTCTCCGACACGTGCCCCCGCACGCTTTCGCGCCGCGACGGCGCCCGGCCCGCCAGGCCGCTGCCGCGCGTTTCCACCGCCCGCTCCTGGAGAATCCGCATGTCCGCATCCACGGCCCGCGCTGCCGACGGCAAGCGCTATACGTACGAATGGTATGTCGTCGTCATCTGCATGCTCGCGTACGTCTTTTCGTTCGTCGACCGCCAGGTCCTCGTGCTGATGATCGAACCGATCAAGCGCGACCTGCACCTGTCCGACACGCAGTTCAGCCTGCTGAACGGCTTCGCGTTCTCGCTGTTCTACGCGGTGATGGGGCTGCCTGTCGCGTATCTCGCCGACCGCTACGCGCGCCCGCGGATCATCTCGATCGGCATCGCGCTGTGGAGCGTCGCGACCGCCGCGTGCGGGCTCAGCCAGCATTTCGTGCAGATGTTCATCGCGCGCATGGGCGTGGGCGTCGGCGAGGCCGCACTGTCGCCCGGCGCGTATTCGATGCTCGCCGACTACTTCCCGAAGGAGAAGCTCGGGCGCGCGATCGCCGTGTATTCGCTCGGCTCGTTCATCGGCGGCGGTGTCGCGTTCCTGATCGGCGGCTACGTGATCGCGCTGCTCAAGCATGCGAGCGCATTCACGCTGCCGGTGGTCGGGCAGGTGCATGCGTGGCAGGTCACGTTCCTGATCGTCGGGCTGCCGGGGCTGCTGGTCGCGCTGCTGTTCGCCGCGACCGTGCGCGACCCGCAGCGCAAGGGGCTCGCGCAGGATCGCTCGGGCGCCGTGCGGCGCGTGTCGATGCGCGATTCGCTGCGCTTCGTCGGCACCCATCGCGCCACCTTCTCGTGCCACTACCTCGGCTTCTCGTTCTACGCGATGACGCTCTACTGCCTGCTGAGCTGGACGCCCGCGTTCTATATCCGCCACTTCGGGATGACGGCCGTCGAAGCCGGCTACACGCTCGGCATCGTGCTGCTGGTCGCGAACACGGCCGGCGTATTCTGCGGCGGCTGGCTCAACGACTGGCTGCTGCGGCGCGGCCGCGACGATGCGCCGATGCGTGCCGGCGCGATCGGCGCCGCGTGCATGGTGATCCCCGCGACGCTGTTTACGCAACTCGACTCGCTGCCTGCTTCGCTCGCGATGCTCGTCGTCGCGATGTTCTTCGCGTCGTTCCCGATGCCGACGTCGACCGCCGCGATGCAGACGCTCGCGCCGAACCAGATGCGCGCGCAGATCTCCGCGCTGTTCCTGCTCGTGTCGAACCTGATCGCGCTGGGGATCGGGACGACCGTCGTCGCGCTGTTCACCGATCGCGTGTTCGGCGCGCCGGCGGCGGTCGGCCACTCGATGTCGATCGTCAACGTCGCGGCGGCCACGCTCGCCGCGCTGCTGCTTGCCGCCGGGTGCCGGCACTATCGCCGCAGCCTCGATCGCGAACGCGGCCATGCGTCGGCGGCGGCGCCGCAGGCGGCCGAGGCGGGCAACGCGATCGCCGCGCGCTGAACATCGGGCGCGATCGGTCGCCCGACCATCATCCATGACACTGATTAATGAATCGCTTTTTAATCGATTTGATTTATGCGATGCCCGTCCCTATTCTCGATCGCATGACGGCGCGGTATCTGCCGCGCCGCGTTCCTCCACCCCCACGGATTGACCCATGCAAGCGAACCGCCACCAAGTCCGGATCGACGCGCTGATCGACGCGGCGCAGGACATCCGCTGTTTCCGGGTTTCGCGCGTCGACGGCCAGCCGTTCGACGCGTACGAACCGGGTGCTCATATCGACGTCACCGCGCCATCCGGCGTCACGCGGCAGTACTCGCTGTGCGGCAACCCCGACGAGCGCGGCAGCTACCTGTTCGCGGTGAAGAAGGAAGCGCAGTCGCGCGGCGGCTCGCGTTCGCTGCACGACGACGTGACCGTCGGCGCCGAGCTGTCGATCGGCGCGCCGCGCAACCTGTTTCGTCTGACGGACGACGCGAGCGAGCACGTGCTGATCGCGGCCGGCATCGGCATCACGCCGCTGCTGTCGATGGCGTATGCGCTGCACAAGCGCGGCGCGCGCTACCGGTTGCATTACTTCGCACGCAGCCGCGAGCATGCGGCCTTCGTCGCCGAACTGTCGGCCGAGCCGTTCGCGTCGCACGTGACGTTCCACTACGGGATCGAACCCGACGCGCTCGCGGCCGAACTGGGCCGCTGCGTCGAAGCGGTCGACGCGCACGCACACGTCTATACGTGCGGCCCGGGGCCGTTCATGGATGCGGTCGTCGCGGCAGCCGCGACGCGCTTGCCCGACGAGTCGATCCATCTCGAACGCTTCGCGGCGGAGCCGGCCGGCGCCGATGCGGGCAACGCCGATGCCGGCGCCGGCCCGGCCGCCGACGGTTTCGAGGTGCGCCTGCAGCGCACCGGGCAATCGGTACGCGTCACGCCCGACACGTCGATCGTCGACGCGCTCGCGCGCATCGGCGTCGAAGTCGACACGTCATGCGGCGAAGGTGTGTGCGGCACCTGCATGGTGCCCGTGATCGACGGCGAGCCCGATCATCGCGACCACTGTCTCAGCAAAGCCGAGCGCGCGAGCAATACGGTGATCTGCTGCTGTGTGTCGCGGGCGCGCTCGGCGGTGCTGGTGCTCGATCTCTGATGCACGCGGCACGCGACGTCCGTTAAAGACGTCGCGCGCCATTGAGCCGCTCGACGCAGTCGGTCAGCAACCGCGCCTCCGACGCGTTGCCCTCGCCCTCGTGGATCACATGTCGTCGAAACGCTCGACGAACTCGACAAGCAGCGTGCGCATCCGCGCGGCCCGCGTCGTCATGAGTCACGTGTCGTCGCTCCATCCGACCTGCTCGGCCGGCAATGCGTACATCCATGTGTTGCTCGCGACCTCATCGGTCACGCGTCGTCGAACCGCTCGACGAGCTCGGCGAGCAGCGTGCGCATCCACGCGTTGCCCTCGTCTTCATGAAAATGCTCGTGCCAGTGCATCGTCACCGGCGCGGGCGGCAGCGTGACGGGCAGGTCATACAGGCGGAACGCATTGTCGCGATTCAGGATCTGCGCGAGCCGCTTCGGCAGCGTCGCATACAGATCGGTGACCGACAGCACGCTCGGCAGCGCGACGAAGTGCGGCACTTCGAGCGCGATGTTGCGGCCCACGCCCTGCGCACGCAACGCATCGTCGAGCGCGTGGTGGCTGTGCTCGACCGATTTCACGTTGACGTGCGCGGCGCGCACGAACTGGTCGAGGCTCAGCGCGCCGCCGCTCGGCAGCCCGCGCCGTCGGCCCGTCATGCACACATAGGTTTCCTCGAACAGCGTCTGGTGTCGCGTGCGCGGCATCAGTTCCGGCAGGTTGCCGATCGCGAAATCCAGCCGGCTCGCGCGCAGCGCTTCCTCGATCTCCTCCACCGGCAGCGGCTGCACGCTCAGCATCACGCGCGGCGCGCGCTCGCGCAGCGCCTGGCAGATCGCCGGCAGGTACGCCATCTCGCCTGCGTCCGACAACGACAGCCGAAACGTGCGCGTGCTGGTGGCCGGATCGAAACGCTCCGCGTAGCGCAGCGCCGCGCGCACCATGTCGAGCGCCTTGCCGACGATCCCCGCGAGTTCAAGCGCGACCGGTGTCGGCTGCATGCCCGAGCGCGTGCGCACGAACAGCGGATCGTCGAACAGCGTGCGCAACCGGCCGAGCGAATAGCTGACGGCCGGCTGAGACAGCGCAAGCCGCTCGCCGGCCTTCGTCAGGCTGCGCTCCTCGACGATCGCCTGGAATACGCGCAACAGGTTCAGATCGAGATGATCGACCGATGTCATCGTAGCCTCCATCATTTGCCGTATTTATTGACCGTCCAATTTTAGATCAATTTGACGGATATGTAGTGGGAGACGAGACTGGGTACTCGATACCGCGCGCGGCGCGGCCCCGATTTCGCGACTCCTTCCCCACGACAACGATGAGCGACATTCCCTACCAAACGATCGATACCCGTGCATTGCACGGCCTCGCGCAACCCGACCGTATCGCGCCCGCGATGTACCACGATCCCGCGCTGTTCGAAGCCGAGCTCGATCGCATCTTCTACCGCACCTGGATCTGGGTCGCGCACGAAAGCGAGCTGCCGAACCCGGGCGACTTCATCACGACGACGATCGGCCGCCAGCCGGTGATCGTCGTGCGCGACAAGACCGGCGAGATCAACGTGCTGCAGAACCGCTGCCGCCATCGCGGCGCGACCGTGTGCGAATCGCACAAGGGCAACGCGAAGGGCTTCACGTGCCCGTATCACAGCTGGTCGTACGCGCTCGACGGCACGCTGCGCGCGCTCCCGTACGGCGACGGCTACGAAGGCGTGTGCGAGAAAGGCGACCTGCCGCTCGTGAAGCTGCGCGTCGGCGTGTACCAGGGGCTGATCTTCGCGAGCTTCAACGATGCGATCGAACCGCTCGAGGATTTCCTCGGCGGCGCGAAGCCGTGGATCGACCTGTTCATGAAACAGGGCGCCGGCTACCCGATCAAGGCGAACGGCGAGCACAAGTTCAAGTTCAAGGGCAACTGGAAGATCCAGCTCGAGAACACGACCGACCTCTATCACTTCCCGGTCGTGCACAAGTCGTGGATGAAGTCGATCGACGACGAGACGGCCGCCGCGATCACGAGCTTCATGACGAGCGAGGACGCGTTCTGCCGCGGGCTCGGCAACGGCCACAGCCTCGCGGTACTGATGCCCGAACTGATCGACCTCGACGAAGACGACGGCGCGCCGCTGCCCGAGCGCTTCGCACCGCTCGCGGCGAAGCTCGCCGAGCGCCACGCGCCGGAAGAAGTGCGCCGCATCGTGCGCTCGCTGATGGGCGTCGGCTTCAACCTGAACCTGTTCCCGAACCTCGCGCTGTCGATGGCGTTCTTCCGCGTGCTGCGGCCGATCTCCGCGAACGAAACCGAGATCCGCCACGTCGCGCTCGCGATGGACGGCGGCCCCGACGAAGCGAACCGCGAGCGGCTGCGCATCCACGAGCACTTCCAGGGCCCGTTCGGCTTCGGCAGCCCCGACGACGCGGAAGCGTGGGAGCGCGTACAACGCGGCGCACATGCAGGCCCCGACGTGCCGATCCTCGTGAATCGCGGGCTGAACCGCGAGACGACCGCCGCGAACGGCGAAAAGACCGCGCATGCGACCGACGAGACCGGCATGCGCGAGGCCTACCAGCAATGGCGCACGATGATGGAGCAGCAATGATGGACGACCGCAACGCCCTCTTTTCCGAGCAGACCTTCGCCCGCGCGGTCGAATTCGTGTGGCGCGAAGCCGAGATGCTCGACCGCCGCGACTATCGCGCATGGCTCGACCTGTGGGAACCGGCCGGCCACTACGTGGTGCCGATCGATCCCGACGCGACCGACTTCGCCGCCACGCTGAACTACGTGTTCGACGACCAGGACATGCGCGAGAAACGCGTGCAGCGGATGGTGTCCGGCTATTCGGCGTCGGCAACCGACGCGGCGCGCACGGTGCGCACCGTGTCGCGCTTCACGCTGGAAAGCGGCAGCGCCGATACCGTCGAGCTGAAATCGGCGCAGGTCGTCGTCGCGTACAAGCGCGGCGTCGCGACGCTGTTCGCGGCCGACGTCACGCACAAGCTGCACGTCGATGCCGAAGGCGAGATGCGGATCGCCGGGAAGGTCGTGCGCCTGATCGACTCGACCGAAGCGCTCAGCGCGATCGGCTTCCTGCTGTAAGCGGCCGCCGGTTCGCCGTCGCAACGGTGAAACGGTCACCTTCACCCGTGAGCGGCCACCCGTTCGCCCATCGCCAACGCAACGGTGAGCCGGCCACCTTCACCTGTAAGCGGCCACCGATTCGCCATCGCCAATGCAACGGTGAACCGGTGACCTTCACCTTTCCGGACGACCATGCCCACACTCGACGTTTTCCTGCCAGCCGGCCATGACGACGCTCGCAAGGCCGAACTGATCGCACGGCTGACCGGCGCGACCGTCGACGCGATCGGCGCGCCGATCGAATCGGTGCGCGTGCTGCTGACCGAATTGCCCGCGACGCACATCGGCCTCGGCGGCCGCAGCGCCGCGGACGGCGCGCCGCCGTCGCTGCCCGTGATCGTCGCGATCCTGATCGCCGGCCGCACCGATGAACAGAAGCGCGCGCTGATCGCCGCGCTGTCCGCTGCCGGCGCGAACGTGCTCGATGCGCCGCTGCAGGCCACACGCGTGATCATCAAGGACATTCCGAACACCGACTTCGGCATCGGCGGTCAGACCGCGCGGGCGCTGGGGCGCTGATCGTGCATAGCGCGTCGCCCGGCCGTGACGCACGTGACGCGATGCAGCGGCTACGCGTGTTCAACGGCGAGCGGCAGCGTCACGCGGCAGTCGAGCCCGCCGCCATCGGCCGGGCTCGCACTGATCCGGCCACCGTGGCGCGTCACGATGCTCTTGCACAGAGACAGCCCGATCCCGTTGCCGCCGGCCTTCGACGACGAGAAGCCGTCGAACAGCCGATCGTGCGCGCCGGCCGCGATGCCCGGGCCGTTGTCGATCGCGCGCAGCTCGGCATGCCCGCCCACGTTCGCGGTGCCGAGCGTCAGCGTGCGCGGCACGCGTTCGCAACCGGCGAACGCCTCGATCGCGTTGAACGCGAGATTCAGGATCACCTGCCCGATCAGCACGCGCTCGCAGCGGATCGGCAGCGGCGCCTCGGCCTGCACGATCGTGACCGTCACGCCGGCCTCCTTCGCGCGCAGCGCGATGAAATACGCGACGTCCGCGAGGATGTCGCGCAGGTCGGCGAGCGCGACGACCGGCTCGCGCTTCACGATGAATTCCCGCACGCTCTTGATGATCAGCGCCGCATGCTCGGCCTGCCGGTCCGCGCTGCGCAGCCCCCAGATCGCATCGTCGATCGCGCCGCGCCCGTTCAGCCGCTGCACCGCGCCTTCGATGAAATTGCGCACGGCCGCGAGCGGCTGGCTCAGCTCGTGCGCGATCACGCTCGCCATCTCGCCCATCGCGTTGTAGCGGCCCGCGTGTTCGAGCATGCGCGCTTCGGCACGGCGGGCGTCCTCGATCGCGACTTCGTCGCTCACGTCGCGGAACTGCACGAGCAGCCCGTCGAGATCGTCCTCGATCTCGACCTGCCGGCACAGGATGCGCAGCCAGCACGGCGAGCCGTCGCGCCGCACGATCCGGTAGCGCTGCGGCGCGGACGGATACGCGGACGGCGCATCGCGCAGTTGCGCGACGAGCCGGTCGCGATCGGCCTCGGAGCAGTAGTCGAGCACCTCGCCGAGCGCTTCGTCGGGCGCGAGCCCCAGCACGCGGCGGCCCGACTCGCTGATGAACTGCACGCCGCCGTGCGGCGTGACGACCGCGATGCCTTCGTCGAGATCCTGCATGAACTCGCGCAGCCGCGCCTCGTAGCGGCGCAGTTGCTGGCGCACCGCTTCTTCCGCGCTGATGTCGCGGAACTGCACCATCACGACGTCGCGCCCGCGCAGCGGCACGTAGGTAGCGGTCGCCTCGGACAGCATGTCGACGCCCGTGCGCGACCGGTAGCACCACTCGTACACCTGCGGCCCGTCGACGAGCGCGCGATCCCATGCGCTCACGGCGATCTCGCGCTGGTATTTCGGTTCGGGGCGCGTCATGTCCGGCGCCTTCAGCGGCAGCAGCTCCTCGACGGAAAAACCGAGCGCGATGCACGCAGCGCGGTTCGCCCACACGATCGCCTTGGTGTGCGCATCGTGCAGCAGCACGCAGGTCGTCAGTGCGTCGAGCAGCCGGTGGAAATCGTCTTCGTCGGGAAAACTCATGATCGGCTTCGGATGAGGCCGCGCGGCATCGCGCGACCGGAAACCCAACATAGCACCGGCGCGCGCCGCCCGCATCTGAAGATTTCTTTAGTGCGGCACGGAACGTCACCAGTCGCACGGCCCAACGCACCAATTGCTGCGCGTTTTCGGCGTTTCTAGACTGGCTCCATCGTCTTGACCACCCCACATTCGACCCCCACGCCCCAGGAGACAGCCATGCCCCACGCCGCCCTCGCCCTCGATACCGCACCGAACGCCCTCCATGCGGCCGGCGAACCGGCCGCCCGGCTGTCGCCGCTCGACGCCGTGATCGAGACCGTCGCCGCGCGCCGCGAAGAATTCGACCGCCTGTCGCACGTGCCGCGCGACGTGATCGCGCTGTTCAAGCAGGCCGGCATCTATCGCGCGGGCACGCCGCGCCGTTTCGGCGGCGATGCGCTCGCGCCGACCGCGTTCCTCGACATGATCGAACGGATCGCGACCGCCGACGGCTCGGCCGCGTGGGTCGCGAGCTTCGGCTCCGCGAACGTGTATCTCGCCGCGCTGCCGCTCGAGACCCAGGCCGAGCTGTATGCGAGCGGCCCCGACCAGGTGTTCGCAGGCGGCCTGTTTCCCGTGCAGCCGGCCCAGCCCGCGCCGGGCGGATGGCGCGTGAACGGCACGTGGAAATTCGCGAGCGGCTGCAAGGGTGCCGACTGGCTCGGCGTCGGCATCGCCGTGCCGGGCGCGCAGGACGCCGCGCCGAACAAGCCGCGCACGGCCGTGTTCCGCGCCGCCGACGTCGAGATCGTCGAGAACTGGAGCGTGGTCGGCATGCAGGGCACCGGCAGCCACGACCTGCGCGTCGACGATCGCTTCGTGCCCGAAGCATGGACCTTCGTGCGCGGCGGCGAGCCGACCGTCGACGAGCCGCTGTACCGCTACCCGACCGTCGCGTATGCGGCGCAGGTGCTGGCCGTCGTGAACCTCGGTCTCGCACGCGCGGCGCTCGACGTCGTGAACCGGATGTCGGGCGGCCGCCAGACGACGACCGGCGCGCCGCGCCTTGCCGATCGCGCGTACTTCCGCATCGAGCTTGCGAAGGCCGAGGCGCAGCTGCGCTCGGCACGCGCGTTCTTTTACGACGCGACCGACACGGTGTGGCAATCGATTCTCGCGGGCAACCCCGTGACGCCCGACCAGGTCAGCCTGCTGCGGCTCGCGGCCACGCAGATCGCACGCGAAGGCGCGAGCGTCGTCGAACGCGCATACCGCCTCGGCGGCACGGCAGCGATCTACCGGTCGCATCCGCTGCAGCGGCTGCTGCGCGACGCGATGGTCGTCACGCAGCACGCGTTTCTCGCCGAAGGCAACTTCGACGGCGCCGGCGCGGTGTTCACCGGCGTCACGCCGTTTCCCGGCTATCTGTGACCTGCGCCAACCGAAGCCTGTTTGAACACGCATGGAGCCGATGCCGAAACGCCTTTGCCGGCCGGCTCGTACATCCAACCGATTCCTCTGGAGAACTTCACATGTCCGATTCGAATCCGCTGCCGCTGCGCGTCCTGTTCTGCTGCGGCGTGTCGCAAAACTTCTTCGACCTGCCGCGCGAGAAGATCGGCGAAGTGTGGCAGGCGTACGGCGCGATGCTCGCCGCCGTCGAAGCGATGCCTGGCGTGCGCGTGCTCGGCGTGATGGACGACGACCGACTCGTGGTCGGCCAGGCCGACGGTGCGCCGTGGACCTTCTACATCATGGCCGACGTCGCCGACTTCGACACGACGGTCGCCGTGTGCAACCTGTATCGCACGACGCCGGTCGGCGAATACAACCTGTGGCGCTACGGCAAGATCGAAGCACGCGTCGGCCGTGCGCTGACGGTGCCGCCGGCCGCGAAACCCGCGGCGTGAGGCGCGCGATGACCGACCTGTCCCCCGGCCTGATCGACGCGCTCGCGCAGCGCATGGCGGCGCTCGATGCCGAGCGCGCGGTGCGCGCGACGATCACGCGCTACATGGCGCTGTGCGACGTGCCCGAGGAGGCCGGCGACGGCCCGCCGCTCGCGGCGCTGTTCACGGCGGACGCCGTGTGGGAAGGCATCGGCCCGCAGTACGCGCGCAAGTTCGGCCGCCTCGAAGGCACGGCGGCGATCGTCGCGATGCTGGGCCGCTACCTGCCGCCCGATCCGCATTTCTCGACCAACCTGCACTTCCTGACGTCGGAGTCGATCGAGATCGGCGCCGGCCATGCGAGCGCGCGCGGCCGCTGGATCATGCTGCAGGCGTCGCGCTACGCGGACGGCACGGCCGAGCTGATCGCCGCGAGGCTGACCGTCGATTTCGCGCCGGCCGCTAACGGCGCTGCGTGGCTGATCCGCCATTTCCGCACCGAACGCGTGCTCGACGGCCCGTGGCCGCTCGCCGCCGCGCCACGGTCCTGATTCCTGATCCTTTCCAACGCTTGCTCACGACATCGACCATGACAGGCTTCATCGACACCTTCACGCTCGGCGGCCCCGGCCCCACGATCGCGATCAAGGACACGATCGACATCGCGGGCCATCCGACCCGCGCGGCGAGCCGTGCGCTTGCCGACGCACCGCCGGCCGAACGACACGCGGACGTGGTCCGCCTGCTGCTCGACGCGGGCTGGCAGATCGCCGGCAAGGCGAACATGCACGAGCTCGCGTTCGGCATGACCGGCATCAACGGCTACACGGGCACGCCCGTCAATCCGCAGGATGCGACGCGCATTCCGGGCGGCTCGTCGAGCGGCTCCGCTTCGCTCGTCGGGCTCGGCACGGTCGATGCGGCGCTCGGCACCGACACGGGCGGCTCGATCCGCGGGCCGGCCGCCTGCTGCGGCGTGGCCGGGCTGAAGCCGACGTTCGGCCGCGTGTCGCGGCGCGGCGTCGCGCCCGTCGAAACGACACTCGATTGCGTCGGGCCGTTCGCGCGCGATATCCGCACGCTGGTTGCGGTGATGGCTGCGATCGCGCCCGGCTTCGATCGTGCACAAGCGGCGGCCTCTGCCGCAGGCTGCACGGTCGCGCAAATCACGGTCGACGCCGATCCGGCAATCGCCGCCGCGCTCGACGCGGCCGTGCGCGCATCGGGCCTGCGCTCGCAGGCGGTCGTGCTCGACGACATGCCGGCTTCATTCGCGGCAGGGCTCACCGTGATCAACGCGGAAACGTCGCGCGCGTTCGGCCATCTGGTCGCGACCGGCAAACTTGGCGCCGACCTCGATGCGCGACTGCGTGCGGCCGCCACGACCACCCCTGCGGCATTGAAAGAAGCCGAAGCCGTGCGTGCCCGCTTCACCGCACAGATCGACGCCGCACTCGAACACGCGGACGTGCTCGTGCTGCCGACGCTGCCCGCGCTGCCGATCACGCTGCAGCAGGCACGCGACGGCGTATCGGTGATCGCGATGTCGTCGCTGATCCGGCCGTTCAACCTGAGCGGCCATCCGGCGCTCAGCCTGCCGCTGCCGCTGGCCGGTTCGCCGCTGAAGGCCGGCCTGCAGATCGTCGGGCGCAAGGGCGCGGACGAGCAGGTCTGCGCGATCGCGGCACACTTCGAAGCGGCGCTCGCCGCATGAACCACGATGCGGGCGCGGCTGCATCCTGCACGCGCTCGCGAACCAGGGAATCACGCACCATGTCAGACCGAGTCGTCCTCGTCACCGGCGCCGCGCGCGGGCTCGGCGCCGTCATCGCCGAACGTTTTCATGCGGCCGGCTACCGCGTCGCGCTGGCCGATATCGCCGCCGACGCCATCCAGGCGCATGCGCGCGAACTCGACCCGAGCGGCGCACGCGCGATCGCGCTGCCGCTCGACGTCACGTCGAAACGCGATTTCGAAGCCGCGCGCGATACGCTCGTCGCGCGCTGGGGCACGATCGACGTGCTCGTCAACAATGCGGGCGCATCGAAGGTCGTGCCCGCGATGGAGATCACGGCCGAGCAGTTCGACCAGGTGATCGACGTGAACCTGCGCAGCGTGCTGTTCGGCTGCCAGGTGTTCGGCCAGTATTTCGCGACGCGCGGCGCGGGTCGTATCGTCAACATCGCGTCGCTGGCCGGACAGAACGGCGGCTCGGCGACGGGCGCCCACTACGCGGCTGCGAAAGGCGGCACGCTGACGCTGACCAAGGTGTTCGCGCGCGATCTCGCTGCACAGGGCGTGACCGTCAACGCGATCTCGCCGGGCCCGCTCGACCTGCCGATCGTGTATGAGAGCGTCGCGCCGGAGAAGCTGCGCCAGGTGCTCGCGAGCCTGCCGGGCGGCAAGCTCGGCTCGGCCGGCTTCGTGGCGGATGCCGCCGTGCTGCTCGCGTCGGGCGACGCGCATTTCGCGAACGGCGCATGCTGGGACATCAACGGCGGGTTGTACATGCGTTGAGCGCGACGGCCTCGTCGCGTTTCCTGCGACGCTCGGGGCCGGTTCACGCCAACGGCCGCCTATGCGCCGGCCCGCGAACGAACTTCTCCGGACAGGGGAACGTATCCTAGCGCGGCGCTTCCCCGCCGTCGCCCCACACGACCATCACGTCGCGCACGAGCGCGGCGATCGACGTCGCGCCGAGCTTCTCCTTGATGCTCGCGCGATGCACGTCGACGGTCTTCACGCTGATCGACAGATCCGACGCGATCTGCTTGCTGCCCTTGCCGTCCACCACGCCGCGCAGCACTTCCTTCTCGCGCGCGGTCAGCGCATCGAGCCGCTGGCGCAGCTCGCGGTGACGCTGGCTCACCGCATGCCGTTGCTGTGCGAGCCGCAGCGCGCGTTGCACGCGCTCGAGCATCTGCTGCGAGTTGTACGGCTTCTCGACGAAATCGATCGCGCCGTTCTGCAGCGCGCGCACGGACATCGGGATATCGCCGTGCCCGCTGACGAAGATCACCGGCAGCGTCGCGCCGCGCGCGTTCAGTTCCGCCTGCACGTCGAAGCCGCTCTTCTCCGGCATCCGCACGTCGAGCACCAGGCACGCGGGCAGGTTCACGTCGAAGCGCGCGAGAAAATCGGCGGCGTTCGCGAACCCTTCGGACGCGATGCCGACCGATTCGAGCAGCCACGCGAGCGACGTCCGCATGCCGCTGTCGTCGTCGACGATGTATACGATCGGTGCGGGTGACGTCATCGCGGGTGTCTCGCTGAGTATCGGTATCGGGATCGCACGCGCCGCATACGGGGCCGGTTGCCGGCACGTCGCGCACGTCGTTCGCTGGGGGTGCGCGGCACATCATAACGAGCCGAAAACCCGCTGAAAACCCCTTCACGGGCCGCACGAACGCGCAATCGCGCTTTTTTTCATGCGGTTCGGCGCGCATCTAGGTAGAACCTTTAGACGCGTTGGCGAGAACGCCATCTCCATCGTCAATCGTGCGAATGGTCGTCCGCATATTCGCGACGTACGCTTGGGTCATCGTCGGCGTTCCGGCGCTGCCCCGGCAGCCCCGCACGATCGCCGCTTACGTCCACTCAGGAGTGCCCATGTCTTCCACGACCGATATCCAGCGACCGGCACGCGTCGAGCCGACCGACGCGCAGAAGGCCTTCCGGCAAGCGATGGCCCACCTCGGCGCGGCCGTCAACGTGATCACCACCGCCGGGCCGCACGGCCGCTGCGGGATCACCGCGAGCGCCGTGTGCTCCGTCACCGACACGCCGCCGACGCTGCTCGTGTGCCTCAACCGGTCGAGCGCGATGCGTGCGGCGTTCGAACGCAATCGCCACGTCTGCATCAATGTGCTGCCGGCCGAACACGAGCAACTCGCGCGGCACTTCGCGGGGCTCACCGACCTGCCGATGGAGCGGCGCTTCGAACTGCCCGTGTGGGATCGCGGCGAGCAGGACGTGCCCGTGCTGCGCGACGCGCTCGCGAGCCTGCAGGGCACGATCGCCGACATGAAGGAAGTCGGCTCGCATTCGGTGATGTTCATCGAGGCAACGTCGATCCGCGTGCGCGACGACGGCGACAGCCTGATCTACTTCAGCCGTGCGTTTCATCGCGTGTCGCGCACGGCGTGCGTGCGATGAATGGCGCGTATCGCGCGTGATTACGCGGCGGCCCGCAACGCGCGCTGCCCGGCCGCGAGCGCGGCGCCCGCGAACAGCGTCAGCGCCGAATACACGAGCCCGCGCGCGAGCCCCGCGCTGTCCGACACCCAGCCGATCGCGACCGGCCCGGCGATCTGCCCGAACGCAAAGACCGTCGTGAACGCGCTGATCCCTTTCGCCCAGCCGTCGGGCGGCAGGTTGTGGCGCACGAAGGCCGTCGTCGACGCGACGGCCGACAGGAACGTCGCGCCGAACAGCACGCCCGATGCGAACGCGGCCACCGGATGCACGAAGATCGCCGGCATCAGCGTCGCGATGCCGAGCAGCGCGTTGAGCGCGGCGAGCGCCTGGCCGCCGCGCATCCGGTCGAGCAGCCCCGACCACAGCCGCGCCGACACGACGGTCGCGACGCCAAGCATCACGTAGAACGCGGCGACCACCGTGCCGCTCATCCCCGCGCCGCGCAGCAGCGCGACGATGAACGTCATGTAGCCGATGTAGCCGACGCCGAACAGGCCGTAGCCGGCCAGCGCGAGTGCGAAGCGCGCGGGGCTCGCGGTCGCGGCCGGCATCGCGCCGTCGCCACGCGCGGTGCGCCGGTGCCCCCGTGCGGCGTCCACGCTCGTGCGCTGTCATCCCTCTGCCGGCCGCCGTGCGTGCCACAGTGTAGCTAGGGCCGCACTT
>NZ_JAAGPP010000139.1:0-24752 GCF_017104975.1 Burkholderia sp. Ac-20344 | reverse complement strand
CTTCGCGCGTCGCCTGAAGACTCTCAAGGGGCTTACCCCCTATGAATACATCTGCAAGATCTCGACAGAAGAGCCGAAAAGGTTCATCCTCGATCCGCTCCATCAAATGCCGGGACTAAACACCTAGGGGACAACGGGCAGTATCGGAGAGGGAGATATTCGAGACTGTTGAGCAGCAGCGACAACTGGTCGTCACTTCCCAGCGGGCTACTCGAGCGCGACGCCGCATGGCACGTCAAGGTGGCGGTTTGGTTCCGAAGAGCAGCATCGAAGATCTTTCACTCACTGAACAGCGGCAGGTCGAGCAGGTGAACTACGACGCACCAGTTACCGCGTATGACGTTGAACAGTGGTAGGGGGCCAGCATGAAGCAGTGTGATTTCGCGCATCTGCTACCCGCAGCAAGAGATCAGGTCCTGCTCGGAAAAGAGGATCGCATAAAGGGTCTGCTACGTGACCGGTGGATCGACTATCCCCGAGCGACTGAAGCCTTGCAGCTACTGCAGAGGCTCTATTGTTGACGGCGGTGTAGATCCGCGCTTTTTGGGCGGCGCAGGCCAGAGAGAATCGCTCAAGTAATAAGGGAGCCTCGCGGCCCCCTTCGTTTTGATGCAGCGGCGCTTCCCATTCAGAACGGCGGATCGCGTTCGCGCGTGCGGCCGTGAGCTTCGGGGTGGCGCTGCTCGTGCAGCAGTTCATGGAGTTGGACGCCATAGAAGTCGGTCACGACCGCGAGCAGATCCTCGAGTAGCTCGAACACGGCGAGTGCTTGCTCAGGTGTCCAGTCGTCGGGCACGACGAACGGCAAGCCGCGACGGCGACCCGATGGCAGCAAGGGGCGGCTCATCACGCGGCCTCCCTCTTCGTGGCAGGCTTGCGGGTCTTGCGCTGCCGGGCACGCGCTTCGTTTCGTTCGCGCGCTTCCTTGAGCCGGTACGATTCGCCCTCGATCGAGATCACTTCGGCACGATGCACGAGGCGGTCGACCAGCGACACCACGCAGGCTGCGTTCGGGAACACGTCCGACCACTCCTTGAACGGCTTGTTGGTCGTTACGATGGTCGAACGAGCCTCATACCGTCGGCTGACCAATTCGAACAGCAGGTCGGCGTGGCGATTCGAGTACGAGAGGTAGCCGACCTCGTCGATCACCAGGATGTCCGGTGTCGCGTAGTGATGCAGACGCCGGCGCAGCGCCGAATCGCTGTCGAGTGCGGCGAGCTCGCCGAGCATCTCACTGGCAGATTTGAACAGTACCGTGTGACCCTGGATGAGCGCGTGGTGCGCCACGTTCTGCGCCAGCGTCGATTTCCCCACGCCGTTCGGGCCGATGAACACGACGTTCGTCGCATCGGCGAGGAACGTCAGCGACATCAGGTCCTCGACTGCCGCGCGGTCGATTCTCGCCGGCCAGGTCCAGTCGAAGTCGGCCATCGCCTTGAACTTGCCCAGTTTCGCCGCCCGGATGCGCCGCTGCAGCGAGCGGTGTGCACGCTCGTCTTCTTCCCACTGCAGCAGCGACGCGAGCCACGCGGCGCCGTCGATCTCGCCCCAGTGTTCGACGAGCCCGTTCAGGCGCAACGCCTTGGCACGCAAGCGCAGAACTTCAGTGTTGATCGTGGTCGCCGCCATCTTCTTCCTCCGCTGTCAGTTGGTCGTAGGTATCGAGCCGATGTGGCGGCACAGGCGCATCCTTGCGCCGTACATGCTCCGGCAGATTCATGGCGACGGGCGGCGGTGCCCCTCGCGCGATGCGGCGTCGCTCCAGCGCGGCCCGCACGGTGTTCGTATGCGCCGATCCCGCGCGCAAGGCATCTTCGACAGCCGCCTGCAACTCGGAGGCGCCGTAGCGATCAAGCAGGCGCAGCAGCGAGGTCGTGAGCCCGCCGATGTTCGCGCCACGCTCGGCTGCACGCATCAGCAGGAGTTGGCACGCAGGAACGGCGCGGGTCAGGCTGTTGATGCCGCGGTGCTGACGTGCCTCGCGCTTGAACGCCTCGAGTGTTTTCAGGTGCTGAGGGTCTTCGATCTGCTCGCCTCGGTCGTAGCTGCGGCGATGGCTGGCAATCATGTCGGCGCCGTCGAACACGCGGACCTGGTTGAGGTCGGCGCGAACTGTCAGCGTACGACGCACATGCGTATGCGGTACCGTGTAGTCGTTCAGATCGAAGCGCACATAGGGCGTCTTGCCGACCTTCACGGCCACATGTTCTTCGACTTGGAACGGGTTGTCAGGTAGCGGCAGCAGCAGCGAGCGCTCCTGAGCAAACGCTTCACGCACGGTCATTGCGCGATCCTCGGGGCACGGACGGTCGGCCGCCTGCGTACGGCACCAGTGTTCGGCCTGCGCGTTCAAGTCGTCGAGGTCAGTGAACTTGCGCGCAGCGAAGAAGGCTTCGCGAACGTGGCGTATTGCGCGTTCCACGCGTCCTTTCTCATTTCCCCGGGCGGGCGCGACGGGACGCGGCTCGAACCGATAGTGCCCGGCGAACGCAAGCAGCGTAGGATGGAAGCGAATCGCGTCGCCAACGCGCTCGAGCACGGCTGACTTCAGGTTGTCGTAGAGCAGAACCCTCGGCAGTCCACACCACGTGTTAAACGCACCAACATGTCCGCGCAGGAAGTTCTCCATCCGTGCGTCGAGGAAGAAGCGAAGGTAGATATCGCGCGAGTACGAGAGCACCATCACGAAGGCCATCAGCGGCCGGCGCGCGCGACCGATCTCGAGGTAACCGAAGTGACCCCAATCAACCTGGGCCTGTTCGCCCGGCAGCGTGCGTAACCGCAGGAAGGCCTCGGCTGGCTTGCGTGGGCGATGTCGCGCAAGCATATGCCGGAAGTGGTCTCGCGCGCCCTTGTAGCCGCGCTCGCGCACCATCACGTAGAGACGGCTGCTCGTGAGCGTCGGATACTTTTCCAGCGTCTGCCGGATGAACGGCAGGTACGGCTCGATCATCGAAGGTTTCGGCGTCGGACCGTATCGCGGTAGTCCGGCATTGGCGAGCACCCGCTGCACCGTCTCGCGATGCACGTGCAACTGCTTCGCGATGGTGCCGCACGGCCATTTCTCGACGTGGTACAGGCGCAGGATCTGCGCCTCGAGTTCAACCGGAATCGTCATCGGGGTCTCCGCAATCTGAACGGTGGCCGAAGGCAACACCTTCGGGGCGAACATGACGGGGACCACGACGACGCACAAAGCCGGTTCGCACCAGCTGTGGCAGCTTGCTGCCGCAGCAATGGCACCTCAGTTGATGCGGCGCCGCCGGGTAAACGGCGGCGTTGGCGAGTGCAACGGCGGCGGCGATCACTGCGTCACGGTCCGGCTGCAGTACACCATCGGTGGGGGAATCAGGTGAACCGTGATGCGTCACGATTTGACGCCGAGCCCGATACCGCCGCGATCGCTCGGCATGAGCGAAGCGCCCACGGCGAGTCTGCTGGTAGCGGCGGCCCGCTTCGCGCACGTTGTCTCGTCGTGCGACGGCGGCGCAGTCGCGGCAGTATCGGTTGCCGCGATCACACCGGCGGCAAATGAAGACCTGCACCCGGCAACGAGCGCACAGGTACAGACGGCCAGTAGCCTCTGACGACATCGGCAGTTCCAAAGGAACGCCGAAGAAATGGATTCGAACTGAGTCGACGCGACGCTGGAGCGATGCGATACTTGGGCCACACGCGTCCCCCGGCCGCGCCGATGGGCTGGCCATGTGGGTCCGTGGAGGTGCGACGCCGATCTTGCTTGGCGGTTAGAGGGGCGTCGCACCTGCTGTTTCTTCGGTGCAATGCCGTTCTACCATATCCCGCCCCATTATTGGCGCGCGCGTCTCCAGTCGCCCTACGGGCTCCTTACGACTCGCGCAATCTCATCCCGCTACATCGCGACTGGCTGTCGTTTTCTCATATTGCCAGCCTGCCGTGCCGCCGTTATCTGGCGCCGCCCGAAAAGCGCGGATTTGGACCGCCATCGACATCTATGACACGCCGAGACGTGAGCGCATGCCGTGTCTTCTGCTGCACGGCGACTCGAACATCGGGAAAACCAAGATAACGGCCAAGTTCAGGCGAGCGCACCCCAGCGAGTTCGACGAGAGAACCGGGGTAGAGCGGTGTCCGGTCGTGAGCGTACAGATGCCTCCCACCCCCGATCAGCACCGCTTTTACGCCGCCTTGCTCTTTGAGCTCGGTGCGCCACATAACCCCGCCGCGGGGCTTGCCACACTCGAGCGGCTCGCTCGCGACATCTTGCGGCGGATGTCGCCGCAGATGCTAATCGTAGACGAGGTTCATCACCTGCTCGCCGGAACGTACCGTGAGCAACGCGCCTCTTTGAACCTTCTAAAATACCTAGCCAACGACCTGCAGATTAGCATGGTCCTCGTCGGTACGCGCGATGCCGTTCTAGGGCTTCAGACCGATTCACAGATGATCAGCCGCTACAGACCATTCGAGATCCCAAGGTGGAGGGAAAGTGAAAGTCTTCGCAGGCTCATGGCTGCGTTCGAGAAAGTCTTGCCGCTACGAAAAACCATCGAATCTGTCGCGACGTGAGATTGTCCAGCTCGTTCTCGAGATAAGCGGGGGGCTGACTGGCGCCATATCTACGATCCTCAACGAAGCAGCAGAGTTGGCGATCAGGACCGGTGACGAGTGCATCGATATCGCTCACCTTGAACGAGTTGCCCGCGCGCATGCCTGACACCCACAGGCCGTGGCCCATCGCACCTCGCCCCTTCCTGGAAGAGGCGTTTGGTAGCTGGTTGGGTCGAATCGCGGCGCGGTATCAGACGAGCGTAGACTTGATCTGGGAATCTGGCACAGGCGTAGCGATGCCTAACCTGACCAAGGCCGGCTGGATCCTCTTTCCCCCAGTTCCATCCCCAACCCTGAGCCGTCTATCTCGCGTTGCGCGACTCAACGACGGCATTCTGAGCATGATCCAGACGCCGCATGAGTGGGTCTTCGACCAGAAGTACTTAGTGTATTGCTTCAGATGTCTTGTTCTGAACGACGCCGATGTCACTGCATCACGGTGGAAGAGGGAGTGGCTCGATCCGTCAGTCGACTACTGCCGGGTGCACCACAGCCTGCTCGAGACTGTTCCGCAATCGATTTTCGCCAGAGCTCCGAATTTCGACGCCGCGCTGCGGGCGATATCACGTTATCGATGCCCACCGCTTAGGCTGAGCAAAACACTACGCTAGCAGTATTAGTGAACATTGCTAGCACTCCTTTGGGCACGGCTAGCATTGATTGTGAACCCCTACATCAGGACGCGAAGGCCGATCTGTTCGAATACATCGAAGTGTTTTACAACCGCAGTCGTCGTCATTCGTCGCTCGGCTTGGTTTCTCCGGAGCGTTTCCTTCGGGACTGGATCAAAGCTCAGCAGACCAAGGATGCCGCTGCATAACTCGCGACCGTTGGAAGGCGAAAAACCGAGGGAAGCTCAAAACGTTCAGGCGCATCTTCTTCGCGCGCGCATCCGGGGCCGACATCAAAATCCCGAAGGCGGTCGACGCCGCGTTCGCAGGTGTCGATGACGAAATCTCGGCCGCGATCGCCACGTATCGTAGCCAGTGGACGCGGAAGCTGGAGACCGCTCTGTTCGAGCAGCGAGCGCGGCTCGTCGCGGCCGAGAAAAAGCTCGCCGTGAAGATCACGAAGAAGGCTAGCGAGGACGTCCGGATCGCCACGAACAAGATCGATGCGGCAACGCGCGGGCTCGACGATCTTCGCCGGCAGGACCTGCAGGAGCGTGATTCGCGGATATTCCCCGGTTGGGACGCGCCCGTGCTGATCGTCATTACTATTTCCCGCTCGCCGAAGCTTAGGATACGTTGAAATGGGCGCCCTCAGACGCCCAGCACAGCTGGTACATACCCGAACGCGGCAATCTAACTGAAATCGAGTGCTTTGGGTCGATCGTCGCTAAACGCGGAATCGGCTATGCTTCCGGCTGAGAGGTAATTCCGCAGGCTGTTAATGTACATTACCCTTATCTAGTCCAATCTTATTAAGGCGATCATACAGCCACCCATTATCATCCAATTCCGGCGACAAGCCAGAAACGCCCGTAGTCGACCCTCCACCGAACAAAATGGCAAAAACATTAGCACCACGCAACTCCGACAAGTGGTCATGTTGCAGACATTCTTTTGATTCGGATGAGGGACATAGCACCATGTAATCATGCACCGTCGAGGCTTCGTTATTATAATACTCGGAAGGTATGGGCAAACCTCCATAATACGCCTGCAAATTAGTCAATCCGCTTGTCAATTCCGGTTGACCCAACAAATAGGCCACCTCTGTTGAAGCATGATTGCCGCGCCGATCCGGTTCAGCTGAGAGCGTTGTCTGCATATGTCCACCAGGAATTTGCCAAAGCATTGTTGGTACATTGCCCAATCCCGTAGAGACCCCAGAAATATACTTCAAATAAACATGCATATCACGCGCATTATATAAATACCCGGCATTCGAGTATGTATCGCACTTGCCACCATGGTCATTGCAAGTGAAAGTATCGCGCTCATATTTATCGAACGCAAGAAAGTCAGGATTAATTTCCGGGTGGCCATCCGAATAAACCTGCATCTTTTTAAGGAAGCTCACCACCGCGGCGGAATGCTGGTCAATTATTGGTTGATTGTCGTGCGCTTTGTGAATCCAACCGTGCCCGGTCTCGTCTCCCGCCCATACGCTTTCATGCCACCCAAATGGCACATGAGGGCCAAATTTCCGTACAAGCCAGTTAATCGATTGCACATACACTGGCCAACTCTGTTTGTCCTGCAGCAACCATGCGGGAATCTCACTGACCGGAATCCCAAATGCAGTGAAGGCACTGGTAATTGCGGCCTTTACAGGGACAGGCATATCGAGTGGAACGGGACAATACCATTTACCGCACTGCTTCTGCAGCTCCCCCAAAAAATCTGGATTGAGCAACAACGTCGCAGGAACCGGATGCGAGGCAGAACGATAACCCTCCAACTGCTTGAGCAAGCTAATCAGGTTGCGATAATGCATATCCAAATTGATCGGCTCGACATCCAATTTTATCGCCTCCGCCCCGTCGCTTCCGTCTATTGAGTAAAACACAATGGTTGGCATCATCGTTCTTCCTATCGCCCCTTCGATCGTGCGAATTTGCGATACGATATTGTAAACTTTGGTATCAGGCGAGATAACCTGCCCCCGGTCCCCCGCGCCATTCACACCAGCGTATGTGAACGCAGAAAATACCGGCCTCTCTATGAATTGCTTCGTTTCACCCCCACCATTTATCACGCTACCAATTGCAAGGTCTTTCGGCCATCCGCTAGGCTGGGCGCTAGCGGCAGTGACCATCCCACACGCAATGCCAAACGCTGCAAAAATCTTCCGGACTATCATTTAATGCTCCTTTAAAAAGTTATCCGTTATAAGAACAGCTTTTTTCGCTCCTTGAATTAATCCCCGCAACCAACAATGTTCATTATTTTCGAATTCCTCGTCAATTTTTTCGACTTCCCATGCCATTGATTGATCTCCATCAACCCAGTGCGCGCAACAGATCGCTGCTTAATCCGTTGGCCTCCACGAATTCCGTCCGACCTCATGTCCCGGATGAGTTGAGCACTACAGACATATGCTGTTCGAGGCGGCGTCGGATGTGCTCCTGCTTGATGAGCACTCGCTCTAGCGACGCGCTGAAATTCGTGAAGAATTCTTGAAACTCGGTTACTCACTTCCTATGGGAACATCTTCAGGCGTCTCGAGCTGGCCATTAAAAAACCGCATACGCTTGAAACTCGATATTGGCTTTCAGCGTCGTCGGCTGTGTGACCCGCGTAGCCTTGTCGGTCAGGGTGGTATTAAGCACCGCTTGCACCGCGAAGCGCTTGCCCGAGGCGGGCAGGCCTTGCTCGACCGGCACGAGTTCCTGATTGGGCCCCACCGTGACGCGTGGCCCGACGGCCTTCGGCACACCTCCCCCGATTGCGCGCCCCAGCATCACGGGTCTGCCATCAAGTTGAGCGTTTTCGAAGCGCATCTCGGTCTGGCCACCAGCACCAAATTGAAACTGCCCGCCGGTCCCTGCACCGAACAGCCGCACCCGCATCGCGCCGGGTTCGTCGCACACCACATTGACCGTTACCTGCCGGATATCGAGCGACACGATGGCCGGCGCGAGCCGGGGGCCCGTCAGTGCCGCACGCGTAAGCCGGCCGTAGTCGACGTCTACATTACTGAATGACAGGCTGCACGCCGCATGTGTGGGCATTACGTGGAACATCGCAAATGCGACGAGGAAACCGACGCGGAGGCTGCGGGAAGCATGAGTCATTTGACGAAGGTGCATGTGGCGGTCGCGGGTTCGAAAAACGCGTTTAAATTGGGCTGGTCAGACAGCTTGAAATGCAGCGCACACCGCTGCTGGTTCGGGAGTTCGGCGAAGAGCTGCGTCTTCGGCTGAGTATTGGGAAGAAAGATAGTGCCGTTGTCGGCGGCGGCGGTCACGTAAGTGCCGGCCTGATCGTCGATCACCGCGCCGCGGGGGACCGTGGCGCCGTTTGACAACGTCGCCCTCAGCAACACGCGGCGCGTCTTGACCACCCCAAAATGCAAGATCGGGACAGCCGCATAGCCCGGCGAGACGGTGAGCAGGCCATTGTTGATGTCAACATTGCGCGGAAGCGTCTGGGTTGCCACCTCCACGCGGGAGGTTCGATACGGTGGTAGCGCGGGCAGGACCGCACGCCCGGTCCAATCGGTCCAGACCGGTCCGGCCGGGGTACTGAGCTTCACGCCAGCCACATCGCCGACGGATGCAATCGCAAACGTATCCTGGACCGGATAGGGCGAGGCCGTTATGCCGTGCCGATGCACGACCAGTGCACCGCTCATTTCCGCGGAATAAGCAGTGCTGTCGGTACCGCTCCGGCTGTAGCCGACACTCAGCTGCGAGTACCGCGGCAGCAGATTCAGGTTGCCAGTCACGCCGGTGACACGGTTGTCGGCGTCGCGGTCGACCGACGCCATGTAGTTCACCTGGTCGTTAACGATTTGACTCTCGCGCACGCCATACGCGGTGCGCGTACGGGTTTGATTGGTATAGGTGCTAACAGATGCCGAACCCAGCGGAATGCTCACATTCGTGTACACCATATTGCCGCCCGCGTAAGCCGCATTGCCGCCGATACTGCGCTGAAAGCTGACGGATGCAGTCACCCCACGGGTAAAAATCTTGCTCCACGAGCCGACGGCGTGTGCGATCATCTCGCCGTTCCTCAGCGTAGAGCGGCTATAGCTGAATGTCATGCCACCGAGCATCTGATTCGACCAGGTATAGCTCGCCGTATACTCCGCCTGAAACAGACTCAGCGTGGTTGTGGCGGGATCCTGGATCGAATCCAGCAGGTCCCGATAACCGGCGCTGCGCCGGGCAGCGGACACGCTCAATGATGATGCGTCCGTCAAGCGCGCGCCGGCGCTCGCGTTGATCTGGACGCCACGTTGCTGATGATGCTGGTCGGTCGCGAACTGGACTGTTCCGGTCAAGGTCGTGTGGTTCAGTGGCAACGCGCTCCAGCCGCCGGCGAGTGCGTAGTACTGGCTGGCGATCATCGCGCCAGCCTGCAGGTTGAGCCCGGGCGAGACCGCGAAACCGTCGCTGGCCGTCATCAGCCACGGCTTGGCAAGCACGGCATCGCCGACGTTGCGCACCTGACCGGCGGCGAACGACAAGCCTTGTGGTGCGCCGAGTTGTGCCTGTTGAAACGACGAGGCCGGCACGATGAACTGGTGCCGGGCGCCATTGGTCTCGATCACCGTCACGTTTAAATCGGACGTGACGTTGAGCAGCGGCAGGTTCGTCAGTGAGAACGGTCCGGGGGGCACCAGCGTCGAATAGACCAGCGCGCCCGATTGGCGGATCTCGACGCGCGCTTGGGTTTGAGCAATCCCGGCAGCGACCGCACCGTTGTTCCGGTTGGACGTCTGCAGCGCCGATTCTGGCGCGACCTGGATCCCCATCAGCGAGGATCCGCTGAACAGGGGGCCGGCCATGTTGATCTGGCCGACCTGCACCATCGCCCTGCGCGCCACCCACGCATGCGCGGCGTACGTATAGAGCGGCGCCCATTCAGTGTGGCCGTCGCTAGCGCTATAGATGTGGCGGCTGCGCAGCATCCATCCGCCGAGATTCAGGCCCGCCTCGAGCGTAGCCTGTCGATAGGCGCTGGTGCCGTCGGCAAACTCGTTGTGTGTGCCCAGCAGATCGTAGTTCAGGACGAAGGCGCCACCGCCCGTCTGATAGTCGGCGGTGTCCGGGGCGGGGGTGCTCAGAGCCTGTTGCGGCACGACCAGATCGACCGCGGCGTCGTTCGGATGGAGCGTGATGACCGTTTGCGGAAAGACCGTTCGGTAGCCGTAGCTGGCGGACGTGCCCGAGACGCGGGTGCCCCCGGTCGCGCATACTGCATCAGGAATGACAAGGCCGGCATGCTTGAGCAGCGCCTCATCGAGGCACAGCTGGCCGGCGTCGTCAAAGCGCGCCTGGACGGTGCCGCGCGATGCGCCATTGACGCGCAGCTTGACGGTGGACACGCCGGGCGGAAAGCGCGGCGCGTCCTTGAAGTAATCGGACAACGCTGGATTGATGCCGCGCGCCCTAAGCACGTCGGCATCGAACCGGGTCTGCGCGTGCGACCGATCGGCACTGGCGAGCAATACCGCCAGCACCAGCACGCGCGCCAGCGATGCGGCCGGAACACCCATTATGAATTCGGGGCAGACGAGGTGACGAGCGGCGCATCGTAATGCGCGACGGCGAAGCCATAGGTGGTGGCCGGATTGATCCGTACCCCGCTGGCGCCATCGGGCAGCGGCGCGACGGCGCCAGGTTGGGCAAACTGATGCGCCCGATCGGCTTGGACCGGGGCGCGCGCGATGCCCACCCGCTCGCCGGGCAGGACGTAGGGATGCGGCAGCAGCAACGGCGTGTGGCTGGGCAGCAGCATCGCTTGCTGGGCGAGGCGCACGACATACGGCGACGGATTGCTGACGCTGAGCGTACCGTGCTGAAATGACCATTGGAGCCGGGTCCAGGGGTCGTCCACCATCTTGAGGCCCTGCGGGTGCAGGAGCACAGGTAGGCTCTGGCGCACGGTGATCTGCACGCGACTTTGCGTGGTGTCGTTGCCCGGCGGGATGCCTTCGAAAGTGACACGCTCCAGGCGCTCGGTCTTGAGCGGCGTGGGGCTGGTCAGCACAAAGCGAACGAGTTGGGACTGGCGGGGCTCGACGCGCGCGACAGGGGGCGTGACGGTCAAGAGTGGTTCGGGGTCTTCGGGCAGATGTTGAATCGTGGTGTACAGCAACGCCGGCTGTGCATCGGTGTTCGTGACGATCATCGATGCCTCACCGTCGGCCTCACTGACGACCACGACCGAGGTCTCGGGTTGCACGCCGGAGGCGTAAGCCAGCGATGAGAGCGAGGCCGCCATTAGCATGGCGAGCCACACGGCACGTGAAATACTCATGGAATAATTAGGATAACGAAATTTAATGAGGCCCGGGGGAGCCCTAACCAGCCCGAAGCGGTCGACCGTGCCCGGGTTAGAGATAATTGAGCGTGAACAGCATCGCGCCATCGAGCTTGACTATACTGTCGAGCGTCAGCGTCTTTGCCGGAGCGATGGCGGCGGAGACCGACAGACCGACGGAATAATCTTCTGCCGCGACAATGGAGGTGTCGCCACCGCCATCATAATTAGTGAACACGTACGTCACGCCTTGCGGTTCGGGGGGGTACCACCCGGCAACAGTACTTCCCGGTAGGCCAGCCCAATCACTTACCACATCACCCGAAGCGCCCTGAAGGACGCCTCCGTGCACAAACACACTGTCAGCATCCCATTGACCCACCGATGCGCTATATGCTCCGATCTTGTGTCCAGCGCGATCGAATCCCAGGCCGGCGCCAGAATGCGGAATGGCCGACCACCCCCCGGTATCTTTAGGGCCCTCGATGAAATCCGTATTCCCGCCCGCAGAATCCTGCCGATTATCTGACACGGAAATCGAGATCCGGGTTTTGGCCGGACATTGGATATGCAGCGCGTAGGGGAAGAATTTGCTACCCAGTTTCGTATCGGTATCCCAATTCAGTTGGGCGGTAGACAGAGTCCCGTAATCGATTTCGTTGCCGAAGGGGGTGGTGATCGTGCAAGCCCCAGGCACGATTTTGCCGGTGATGGCCAAATCGACGCTCGGCGGTGGTGCGGCAAACGCGGCCGTGCTCAGCAGCAGGCTAGCGACCGCCACCGAACAGGCGACAAGCCGGCCTTGCCAAGCTAAGTGAATTGAAAGCATGGCCGTTCTCCGACTACAGATAGCTGACGGTTAACGTGGCCGACCCGTCAAGATTGATCGGGTTATTCAGATCGAGATTCGAACCCTTGTCGATCACGGCCTGCACGGCGACCGTGCCGGCGACAGCTTTGCCGGCCAGCGGTGTGGAGGTGCCGGACGCGCCCCAACTCACGACCTTGGTGCCGGTGGGATCGAGCAGGCCGTCAGCGCTCTTGGTCCAGGTGGTCTTGTCGGGCGAACCGAGCACGTCGGTCGCGACGCTGTCCACCGTGACGCTCTTCAGTGCGACGGCATAGCCGCCGATATTCCTGCCACCGCTTAAGTTCAGGCCGAAGAAGTCAGCATCGGGCAGACCGGCGACGCCCAGGATGGTGTTATCCGTTCCCAGACCGGTCGAGGCCGTACCGGCGTGATTGTCGAGGACCGAAAGCGCCAATTTGGCATTTGCATCGCAGTTGATGGTCAGCCCTACGTCTTTTTCGTTCAGAGGGTTCGTCTTGTCCGTCTTGAGGCTAGCGGCGATGATATTGCCGTAATCGATGTTATTCGCGAGTTTCACCGTGCAGGCGGCAGGAACGATTTGACCGGTGACCTTGAGTTCCGCAGTCGGGGGGGCGGAGGCAAACACGGACTGGGACACGACAGTCAACACGCCGAGTGTCGTCAGGCGAATCAGATAATACTGCATACTCAAATACTTCCTCTATTAAATGGAAATTGAAAGGAGGCTCGCACCATCAGGCGCGGCCGTACGTCAGACACGCCACATCGGCAAGCACAAATATAAAGATCGGCTCGCGTTTGGTTGACGCGTGCCAATGCTCCTCTCAATGAGTGGCCAACATGCAATTAAACCCGCACCGCACCGAAACTGGCTCGTTTCAGCACGGAAATCGTTGGTTTAGATGGCATGCTTCGAAAAATTACGCTTCAATGCCGAATTGTCTGTTTGGCATTTCCAGCACTGTAACCTCGGTCGCGGCACTGCCTTCTGAATTGCCCATGAAAAAATCTCAGTTCCGGCATGAATCACTCTGAATAATCCATGAAACCCTTGTGGCTAGTGGAGTTGGTGATGTCCGTCGCCTGATAGTTTGGAATGATGGCGCGTCGCGACTCAAGCGCCAGCACGGACAGAACAGACTGTCAGGAGAATACTCGGTGAGTACGGACAAGTAACAGTGAAAAATCACCAGTCCAGTTGCCGAATGTCCGGACCGGCTGATTCAACTGGGCTGGCAGGTCGCCATGGGTTCCCTTACGACATTTTCTATGCATCCAGACCGATTAGATCTTTTCGGCCCAGATCCTCTAATCCTGTCTGCGGATGATTCATCAATTCGAAGGCTTTAATGCCGGGGCGACCAAAATTAGACATCAATATTCTAGATCGAATTACTTGATCTCAACACCTCCACTTGCCGCCAGATTCGGTACGGTAGATATCAACACATCCTATATTATAAATCTTAAAGAATCGATTCTAGATACGACAGTCGCGACAGGATGGAATGAAATAAGATTGTAATAAAATTAAAATTGGTATTCTTTGATAACTCTCTAACACATTTCATTCGCGAATCGCGAGCAAACCACAGCAGTGGCAGGGATCGCCGACCATCATGGCCTGCAGGAACTTGCAAAGAACTACTACCAGGTTTCCAGCACTCACTGATCAACCACCGCCTGCCCCTGTATTTCCCGGAAATGCACCGCTATTGGTGCACTACCCGCAACGAATGGCTCGCGCGCTTTCTGCTCGAGTTTCCGACACCGACGCACGTACGCGCTCTAGATCGCGAAAGCTATGTGGCTGCTGCATGGGAGCTGGTCGGTCGCAAGGTTAATCTATGGTCACCCCCGTTTTTGCAACACTGATGTTGATGTGTGATGGCTTTGCACAAATCTATCCGGCGTCGTTGTGAGGAACGCTCCTCGCGCCACGATGAGAATCGCGCCCGGCGATCCTGATAACAGCTGCAGCTTCAGGAAGCTCGTTAACCTTTCAGGGTGGCTACAAGAAACGTCTCAGGCCAACTGCCGTGCGCCAAATTAGACCAAGATGTCAAGTCGAAAAGGAAACTAAATAGTAGAATTTTCATCCAATATTGATGAAAATCAAGGTTTTGATATCCATCAATATATCGATAATTTAGAATAATATTCTGTCCAGCGCCGTTATTCGCAGCTCCTATAGAAAATAATTCTACCGCTGTAATGATAATATTATTTCTCCAAATTCACAGAAATCGAGAGAAAAATGCGCAAATTTGCTCCAGTCATGCTCTTTATTCTGGTTTCCTTGACATGGGGAACGACGTGGATGGCGATGAGCCTCGCGCTCAAGACAGTTCCACCAATCTTCGCGACGGGATTACGATTTTTGTCGGCATCCCCCTTCCTACTGGCGATCGCGTGGGCGCGTCAAATCCCGGTTATTTTTCCTCGCGGGCAGCGCCGCTTTCAGGTCTTCGTTTCCATCGCGTATTTCGCCATTCCGTTCACGCTAATGATCTATGGTGAACAATACGTAAGCTCCGGTCTCGCCGCGCTAATCTTTTCCAACATGCCTGTCGCAGTATTGGCCTGTTCGGTCATTTTCCTAGGAGAGCGCATTACGCTCACGAAGGTTGCGGGCCTGTTCGTCTCACTCGCGGCGCTGGCGGGGATTCTGATGCAGGAACTCAATTGGGGAGAACATAGTAGCTACAAAGGGGTCGCTGCGCTGCTTGCCGCCGCGCTAACCCACGCGTTTGTATATACGATCTGCAAGAAGCGGTGCTGCTCTGTCCCCGTCATCACGTTCAATGCGTTGCCCTGCCTATCAGCCGGCGCCTTGCTGCTGACGGTCGGAACGCTCGTTGAGCGTCCGTCGCTCGGTGTGGTATCTCTCACGTCACTCGGCGCAATCGCCTATCTGGGCGCTTTCGCGGGTGTCTGCGGCATCCTCGGCTATTTCGCACTTCAGCAACGGACTAGCGCATTTCGCGCTTCGCTTGTATTCGTCGTATTTCCACTTATCGCAATCGGACTCGAAAATCTGATGAACGGGCATGCGCTTTCCCATCGCTCGATCATGCTCGTCGTGCCGCTTATCGCCGGCATCCTATTGACTCTCGCCCCCGAACAAGCACGCAACTTGCTGCGCGAAACAGTCCCATTAATTTCAGAAAAAGAAAAAAACTAACGACCTCCAATAATTTGGCTGACATTCATTGTCAAAAATTTCCTCCTCTTTAACGCCCCACATATCGCCTAAATTCTCGTCGGATTCTACGTCGCCTTTTTCTCAAGGAAGCATACCAATGAATTCAGTTCACATCGTGCCGAACTTGTCCGCACGCACGATCCTTCGCATGGCACTCCGCGCTCGTCGGAATGAAGATCAAGTAATTACACTATCAGATGACCTGACCGTCGGACCGCTGCGCGATATAGACGCCTCGCCTGAGAGTCGCTTGTCTTTCTTCAAAAGCATGAATACTGGTATCGATATGACAGAAATTATTAGAATCGACATTAAGTCTGTCATCCACATCATCTCGATCGCTTCCCCTGTCATTGTTTGGCATGCACCGTGCGCGAACGACCAATTAACATTGCGGCGCGTCGCACATCTGTTGCATCAGGTTCCACACCTGTTGCATGAGGCGTTACTGTCGAGCGGCGACCTTGTTCCGACGCACCGTGGAACAGCCAATGGTCAGTGTTCGGTCGCGTCGTTCGGGCCGAACGTTCTCGCATCCAAACTGAAAGACATTGCTCCAATGACCGTCTTACGCGTCAATAGTCTTGCGCGTGAATGGGAGGAATTCAAACGCTTCGACGCACCATGGCGTCGGTGGCAACACGGCGCCATCGAGAACTCTCACTTCATGGGTCTCGACGTGTTTCTAGTCCAGGATATGCCAGGCGATTGGATTCCAGCCACCCATGTTGTCAGCAAACTCACGAGCGCCTATTTCGTGAGCGACACCATAGCTATGTGGCGTATTGCAGAAGCTGCAGCGACGGGGCGCATCGAATTGGAGGGCACGATGTGCGATTGGGGCACGCTGAAAGTAAGAGCATCGCACAGAGTTGGATAGCCGGAAAAGTGGAACTTCTCGAGCGTTGACCCTGACCCAAGAAATAGTCCGGTTCAAAAGTAGAGAAATTCGGCATGATGTGTGCGGATGACCTGAGACGTTTCTTGTAGCCATCCGTCAAGTGAGTTCTCTTTTATCCTAGGTGCAAGGAAGACTCGATGAAGAAGCGATTTACCGACGAGCAGATCATCCGCATCTTGCGCGAGTCCGAGAGCCGGGATGAGCCGGTGAAGGATCTATGCAAGCGTCACAACATTTCAGAGCAAACGTTCCATCGTTGGCGCAACAAGTTCGGCGGGATGGACGTGGCTGAGGCCCACCGGCTGAAGGAACCGGAATCGGAGAACGATCGGCTCAAGCGCTTTATCGCCGAGCAGATGCTGATAATCGACGGCCTGAACGAGTTCAGCCGAAAAAAATGATCACCCCGACGGGCCGGCGCGAAGCGCTGGAAGTCCTGACTCGGCGGGGGCTCTCGCAACGCAAGGCATGTCGCTACCTGGGACTGAGCCGCCGAGTGGCGACCTATACGCTCAAGCAACCGGAGAAGGATCGGAGTCTGGGCGAGAGGCTGATGGCGGCCGCGCAAGAGGTGCCGCGCTTCGGCTATCGCCGGATGTCGGCCTGGCTGGCGTTGAGCGAATCGCGTGTGCGGCGAATGTGGCGAGCCCTTCAGCTCAACATTCCGCGCCGACGTCCTCGCCGACGTCGTTGCGGCGACGACATACGCCTGCCAGGCGCCACACAGCCCAATTCGGTTTGGAGCTATGACTTCGTGCACGATCAACTGGTGGATGGCCGGGCCTTGAAGATGCTATGCGTGATCGATGAATACACCCGCGAGTGTCTGGCGATCGAGGTTGGCGCCAGCCTGCGGTCGCAGGACGTGATCTTGACGCTATCGCGACTCATGCGGCTGTACGGCAAGCCCGCGTTTGTTCGGTCGGACAACGGCGCCGAATTTACCGCTGCCAAGGTCATGCGTTGGCTGCGAGACGCTGCAATCGGTCCGGCCTTCATTGCGCCTGGCAGTCCATGGCAAAACGGATTCGTCGAAAGCTTCAACGGCAAACTGCGAGACGAATTGCTAAACCGCGAATGGTTCCGCAGCCGCGCCGAGGCCAAGGTGCTCATCGAGCGCTGGCGGCAGTTCTATAACGAGCGCCGGCCCCACAGCGCTCATCGCTACCAACCTCCGGCCACGGTCCGTCGAGCCTGGCTGGATTCCGATAATATCGACGCGAGACTCACTGCCTGACTGGCTACAAAATTCCACCGCAGGTCACGGACGCGAAGGCCATCCGGCACGCGTGAGCATCGACATCCAGCGGCGTCATGAAGGTCTAGCCGGATGTCGGACACGTGATGCGCTACAATCGGTAGCACGATATATTTATCTGACGAAAACGAAATCCCGACAGGATGTTAAGTGCATGAATGGAATGTAGCTACCGGTTCGTGGGTTGCGGGAGAGCTAAGTGGCAAAGTACTTGATCGAACAGCGTCATATTTTTGATACGCATACGATGTCGATCGCATGCGACGGGGCAGTAACGCCATTGGCTGCGAACGAATCTGAATTGCTTGGAATGCTGATGAATGGCGGGGTAACCAAGCAAACGGTGATCGAGCAGATATGGGAACGCAAAGGCGTCTATGTAACAGAGGGCAGCTACCACCAACTGGTAAGGGCGTTGCGGGTAAAGCTCGAAGCTCAGGGGGTGGACCCATCGGTCGTGAAGACGCTACCACGCCTAGGGTTGAAATTTATCGGCAGCATATTAATAGTAGCCGATGGCGACAACGGATCTTCCATCCCTGTGTCCGATGAGGTCAATGTCGAATCGATCGCTGATTCGCCAACGTTTGTCGCACCTACATTAAGTAAGCCGGCCGTGCCCGAGTGCGCTCCTTCCAGCGAACTGCTCCGATTGAACACGAACGATGTACCTGCGGCCAAAGATGATTCGCCACCGGATCATTCATTGCGGATGCCCGCAAGCAATTTGGAGCCAGATGAAGCGCACGCGCTGGTCCGGCACGCGCCGGTGCAGCGCAGCAAGATCTCGGCGCGCACTGGAATTCGTTGTGCACTCTGCCTTGCAATTGGCGTTTGGACTTGTGTGCTTGCGTGGAAAACTTTGTTGCTTCCGGACACACGGTTTCACTTTCAATTTCATAGTACCGTCGCGGGTATCCATTATTTTTCCAACGGAAAGATGACTCAGCGCTCGTTGCTTGCAACGGTTGGTGTGATACCGAAGCCGGGTAACTATGTATATCAAATAGGACTCGGCGCTAATAATTGGATAGCTGTCTGCCCGGCCTCAATTTTCAAGACACCAGAATTATGCGACTCCTATCTTATCGAACAGAGTTTTTGATCGCTCTCCTTATTGGGCTGTTGTCGACGTGGACGATTTACTACACTCGCCACAGTAATCCTGATATTCCGCAGGGAAAGTGCGTCATGCGGCAGCCGCGATTCACCATGAGCAAATATGGTGTCGAGCGCACAGCTGTTCTTACTACTTCTTTTTGGCTCGCGGCTGGCCGCATTCACATGAATGGCTGTTATAAAAATGGTGAAGAGCTCGTTGAAATAGATCGCAGCGTCAGTATTAAGACTCTCTTTGGTCACGACGGCGACTTGCTGAGCAAAGTTTGCTCGATGTCGTATTCACCGTTCGACAACGGCACCAAGTTAGTGGTGCCCGACGCGCTCGAAAGTCCGGGATGCGAAGTAGGTCTTCATTTTAGCAAAGTCACTGATCGAGCTTGGATCGTACAAACAGACGACAACCGAGCGGGAATGTGTCTCGTAGAGAAGTGAAGCAACAGGAACCGGTCTTCATGAGGCGGCTTTGCACGATGCGACTATCGCTTGCATGACTGGTGCCCAATCGCCAAAAGTGCCTTGTCGAAACGGACGCATTGATCATAGGTGCCGCGCAAATTCGGAAAACCGGACAAGCTGAACTTCCGGCCGCTGATAAACGTGGAATGCTGGAGCAGATCTACAGTGAATTTCCCGGCATTTCGGATCCGGCCTCCGATGAAGGCTTCATCCGAAGGTTGTAGACTGCACATCGCTCTTGCAACCCGTTCAATTTATCACGTCGACCCTTATTAAATTGGTGACCCCGGATCATCAAGTCGACCACGCGCCAAACCCAATAGGCACAAGCGCTTTATAATTTAATCAGAGCAATTCAAGAATTAACTGAGATTTTTTCATGATCGGCCCAGCGGCAAGCGCTGACCCCCATGCTACAGTGCCTGCTATATCGCTGTGATCCAATTGGCGCTCCAGCGGCAAATGCATTCGATTTAAAGATCGCATATCTGGGCGTGCAATCGCATCGGCAAGCGCACCGCAACAAAATAGCTTTATGGTCAAGATTAAATTATTTAACAATATCATTCTTATACAGATAATCCCTGAGTTTTGTCGAGTTTTCTGCGGTGCCGCTCGAGTTTGATTTTTAGATGGTTTGTCACGCATCGCGGGGAACATTGGTGCATGTCTATTGCGCGTGAATTGATATTTATATGTTCGAGTATTTATGAAATTTATCTAGTTATTATTGATGCGGCAGATCATGAGCAATTTTTGGAAATCGTTTGAACAATTCCCCTATGGAGATGTTGTTCCGCAGTTTCGGGATGGACTGGCGCCGGGTGACGCGGAAGATCAAGCTACCGCAGTGTCAGGTATGAGTTGGCCTCTACACGAACTGTATTACCTGCAGAGGTATGCGCTGCATTGCAAGCTGTCTCACCAACCAATTGGGACGTCTTTTCGAAGCCGTGACCGACAAATGCACTTTCATCAAATGACTCATGCTTCAGCAACCTCCTCGTCGATTTCCTCGTCGCATGTGCAATGGTCCACGTGATGCCCACACACGCAACGTACAGCCTGACCCTCGGTAATGGAGCCAGCCAACTCTGATTTGCTGGGTTTCGGCGCCAGTCACGAAGCCATCAGGTCGACCTTTGTCAAACCATCGTAATTGATCACTTACACGGAGAGCCCTATATGTTCATGTTTCTTCCCTTCCTGCTATCACTGGTGTCTATCGTTGCAATGTTGTATCGCCCGCGTCGATACACGACGACTTGGTTATTCCTTTTGGCGCTGATTGTGACGCTTGCATCGTTCACGCATCACGCGAAAGATTCACTCAATCTTCATTTCTGAAAGGCACGTCGACAATGAATACGAGAACTCGTGGGAAAGACAATTATTTTGCGAGGCTATCGAATTTTTCGCTAGACGCGCTCGGGTTAATTGGAATTAGTTCAGCTCTACTCTTCGCACTCTATTATCAACTCGCGTTTGGCGAACTGCCATGCCCGCTTTGTCTGCTGCAGCGCGCTTGCTTGATCCTCGTTGGAATCGGATTTGCAATGAATGTGAACTATGGCGTGCGCAATACTCATTACGCGTGCGTACTCGTCAGCGCGGTTGCAATCGGCGTGGTCGCTGGACGACAGGTCCTGTTGCACGTTGTGCCGGGCACTGGCAGTTACGGTGCCACGTTGTGGGGTCTCCATTTCTATACGTGGTGCTTTATTGCTGCAGTAGTAATCATTCTATTCGTGGCTGCATCGCTTGCGCTTTGCGTAGACGGGAAGAGAAGGCCGTCTTCGGCAAAGAGTATGTGGGCGCGATTCGCGATAGGAATCTTTGTATTCACAATTTTTGCAAATCTTATTGCCACATTGCTCGAATGCGGTGGCGGTGAGTGCGCTAGCGATCCGGTTACGTACAAACTGCTGTCGAGTACCAGGGCTGATCCGCTTTAGGGATCCCGGACTGATTGGAGAGTGAGTTTTGCGACAAACTTAGAGGTGGCCGCGCAAATTCGGACAGCCGGATAAGTGGAACTTCCGGGGCCTGAGCCAGCGATAATGCTGGCAAAGGAACCGAGAAATGACGAAGAGAACTCGGCGGACGCACTCAGGGGCGTTCAAAGCGAAGGTGGCGCTGGCCGCAGTCAAGGGCGAGCGGACGCTGGCCGAATTGGCGCAGCAATACGACGTCCATCCGAATCAGATCACGGAATGGAAGCGGCAGTTGCAGGAGCGTGCGGCCGATGTGTTCGGTACGGCTGGGTCGCCGTCAACTGAGCCGCCCGTGGACGTAAAGACGCTGCATGCGAAGATCGGCCAGTTGACGCTGGAGAATGATTTTTTGTCCGGAGCGCTCGGCAAGTGTCAGCGTCGGATAGATACTCCCCACTTTCGTCGAAGTAATTTTCCCCAGTTTTTTGTCTGACGGCGCCGCGGTAGCGGTGCCGTCCTGTCGATCGCCGACCATATCGCCCTGGAGATCCGTCGTGGGGGTGTCGGTGGTCGAGCTGGAGGAAGTGATGACGATTCTGGAATTGCATCGGCAAGGGCTGAGTATTTCGGCCATCGCTGCTCGACTGGGTATGGACCGCAAGACCGTTCGTAAATACATCAGGAATGGCGTTCAGGCGCCACGTTACGGTCCGCGCGCACCGCGACCGTGCGTGGTCGATCCGTTCGTCCACTACGTTACTGAACGTGTGCGCGAGTTTCCCGACCTGAGCGTCGAGCGACTGCTGCGCGAGATTCGGGCTATGGGGTACACCGGCGGCCGCACGGCGCTGGGCGACCTAGTTCGGGAGGTCCGCCCGCCACGCCAGCGCGGCTTTGAGGTGCGCTTCGAGACGCCTGCCGGGCATCAAGCATAGGTGGATTTCGCCCACTTTAATGTCGAGTTCGGCGACGCGCCTGGCCAGCGACGTTCGATCTGGCTGTTCTCGATCGTGCTTGGGCACAGCCGCTATCTCTGGGGACGTTTCGTCGAGCATCAGGACCTGCAGACCGTCCTGCGCTGCCACATGGAAGCGTTCGAGCACCTCGGCGGCGCTCCGCGCGAGATTCTGTACGACCGGATGAAGGCGGCCGTGGTCGGCGAAGTCGAGAAGCACATCGTCTACAACGCGAAGCTGGTCGCGTTCGCCCAGCACTATGGCTTTGCGCCGCGCGCCTGCAAGGCGTATCGCGCCAAGACCAAGGGCAAGGTCGAGCGTCCCTATCGCTATATCCGGCAGGACTTCTTCCTGGCGCGCCGTTTCCAGAATCTCGCCGACCTGAACCGACAGTTGCGCGAGTGGCTCGATACGGTGGCCAATGTGCGCGTGCACGGCACGACGCACCGCGTCGTCGCCCAGCACTTCGGCGAGGAACGCCCCGCGCTGCAGACGTTGCCGGCCGGCGCCTTCAACGGCGTGATCCGGCTCGAGCGGCGCGTGAGCCACGAAGGCCTCGTCTCGGCCGGCGGCAACTACTACAGCGTGCCCGATCGTACACGCAAGCGCACGCTCGACGTCCACAGTCTGGCTCACGAGATCCGCATCTACGAAGACGGTGAACTGCTGGCGGTTCATCCTGTGCTGGAAGGCCGGCGACGAACCTCGCTGTTGCCCGGTCATCGGCGCGCAAGTCAGCGTAAGCAGCCGGCACGACACCGGGCGCCATCGGTGACAGCAGCCGTGGTTCGCCGGCCCCTGTCGTTCTATGACGAGGTCGCAAGACGCCTCGCGGATGCCGGGAGGGCCGCATGAACAGCATGCCTGTCTCGACACTGGAACGCATTCGACGCTATCTCGTCGGCTTGCGCATGCCGCGCGCGCTCGAAACGCTGGACGCCACCCTGAATCGCTTCGAGCAAGGCGACAGCTCGATGCTGGAAGTGCTGGAAACGCTGCTGGGCGAGGAGTTCACGACGCGCGAAACCCGGCGCATCCGGATGGCGTTGCAGACCGCGCGACTCGGCACGATCAAGACGCTGGCCGGTTACGACTTCAGCTTCCAGCCGAGCCTCGACCGCGACCGCATCATGGCGCTTGCGCAGCTCGAGTTCATCGAACGACGGCAGACCGTTCATTTCCTGGGGCCGCCCGGTACGGGCAAATCGCACCTGTCGATCGCGCTGGGCGTGGAAGCCGTGCGCGCCGGCAAGAGCGTCTACTTCGGCTCGCTGGCCGAGATCGTCAACTCGATGGCCAAGGCCGAGCGGGAGGGCAACCTCGCACAGCGCGTGCGTTTCCTCGCCCGTAACAGCCTGTTGATCGTCGACGAGATCGGTTACCTGCCCATCGGCTCCAACGGCGGCAATCTGTTCTTCCAGCTCGTCAACGCCTGCTACGAGCGCTGCGCGATCATCCTGACGTCCAATCGCAGCTTCGGCGAATGGGGCGAAGTGTTCGGCGACAGCGTGGTCGCCGCGGCGCTGCTCGACCGGCTGCTGCATCACGCGATCGTCGTGCAGATCGAAGGCACATCGTACCGCCTGCGAGAACATGCCGATCTGCTGCCCGACCATCTGCGCAACCGGCCGTCTTCCCTGAATCACACGCCCGCTGAACCGGTTCGTCGGCGCCCGGGCCGTCCTCGAAGGAGCTCATCCGATCACATCACCGGCTGATCACCGTCCGAACAGGGTGGGGAATTTTACTTCGACACTTCTGGGGAAATTACGTCCGACGTTGACAGCTGAATGAGCTCTCGTTCCTGGCGAGCGCGCATAACGTCGTGTTCATCGGTGGTCTGGGCACCGGCAAGACACACCTGGCGACAGCCATTGGCATCGAGGCGGTGCAGCGGCGTGGCAAGCGTGTCCGGTATTTCTCGACCGTCGATCTGACCAATGCACTCGAACTCGAAAAAGCGGCCGGCAAGCAAGGGCAGATTGCCCACAAGCTGATGTACGTCGATCTGGTGATCCTCGACGAGCTGGGCTACCTGCCGTTCAGCTAAACCGGCGGGGCGCTGCTGTTCCACCTGCTCTCGAAGCTTTACGAGCACACCAGCGTGGCAATTACGACCAACCTGAGCTTCGGCGAGTGGGCCAGCGTGTTCGGGGATGCAAAGATGACGACGGCCTTGCTGGACCGCGTCACCCATCACTGCCACATCGTGGAGACAGGCAACGAATCCTGGCGCTTCAAGACCAGTTCGGCGAAAGCGAAGGCGACGAGAAAGAGGACTGCAAAAACGACGGACGGTGAAGCGTTATCCACACCGGAATAGATGGACTACGCTGTCTGCGGGTGGGTCAAATTTAGATGAAAACCGTGGGTCAAGATTCGGTGAACATCAACAAGGCATCCTCTGTTTGAACACCTATACGGGGCTGACCTGCCCTGGAATTTTCGGACCATCTGAAAGTTGAGAGAATGGCTTCCAACGGAGAAAAGGAAGTCATGAAGAAGAGCCGGTTTACCGACGAACAGATGGTCACGATTCTGCGCGAGGCGGACA